>JAFLDE010000189.1 GCA_017302655.1 Burkholderiales bacterium | reverse complement strand
CTACGGGCAGGTGCTGCTGAGCTGCGCCACCTTCGGCGACGCGCTGCGCCAGACGCAGCGCTTCGAGGCCCTGGCCCATGACCTGGGCCGCAGCGAGCTGCAGCAGGCGGGTGACCAGGCCGAGTACCGCTGGCACAGCCCCTGGGCGGCGGACTGCCCGGCGCTGCCGCTGTCGGTGCTGTCCGGCATCCAGGCCTTCGGCAGCTGGATGGCGCAGCGGCCGCTGGCCGTGCAGCTCATCGCCCTGCCCTTCGCCGCACCGCCCGCGGCCGACGCCGCCGCGCTGGCCGAACAACTGGGCGCGCCCCTGAGCTTCGACGCACCCTGCACCGCCGCGCGCTTCGATGCCGCGCTGCTGCACGAACCCATTCCGAGCAGCGACCCCCTGCAGCTGCCCCTGCTGCAGCAGCACGCCGAGCGCCTGCTGGCGCAGCAGCAGGCAGGCGCCAGCACCCGCCTGGCCGAGCGCGTGCAGCACGAACTCGCTCCCCTGCTCGCCTTGGGCGAGGCCCGGCTGGATGCGCTGGCCGAGCGATTGCAGATGGCGCCGCGCACCCTGCAGCGTCGCCTCGCGCTCGAAGGCCGACCCTTCCAGCAACTCCTCGACGCCACCCGGCGTGAATTGGCGGCGCAGTACCTCCGCAATGCGTCACTGAGCCTGACCGAGATCGCCTTCCTGCTCGGCTACGCCGAGCAAAGCAGCTTCAGCCACGCGCACCGCGCCTGGCACGGCTGCTCGCCGCAGCAGTGGCGCTTGAGGCAGCACTAGGCGACCGATGCGGCGGCACGTTGGGGGAGCAACGGCTCGCTCTCCACCTCCGGGTCCAGCCCGTCGCAGAACTCTTCGTGCCGGCTGACCCGCCCCGCGACCACCGTGATCAGGCAGGCGTAGCGCGCCCGCCAGCTGTAGCCGATCGACCCGCCTGGCAGCAGCCCCCGCGCCTTCACATGCCCCCGGAACAGCACCACGTTGCCGCTGCAGAAGTGCTCATCGAACGCCAGCTCCAGGTGCGTGATGCCGTTCTGCCGACCGAACAGGTGGAGCTTCTCGAGCGTCTGCTCGCGGTCGCTGCGATTGCGTGTCGGCAGCAGACGGGGCTCGCCATGCTCGACGAGTTCGAAGGGATCGGCCATCAGCTGCGCCATGCCGCCCAGACGTCCTGCGGCGTACTCGGCCATGTAGGCGCGGGCCACTGCCTTGATCTCGAGGGCTGGGTGCGAGGACTTGAGCGGTTCGCCCGGCGCACCGCCCCACAGGACCTGGCGCATGACGTTCCAGCGAACGGGTAGAGACAACATCGGAGCGTGCAGTTGGAGGGCTAGAGGCATTCGCCAGGTCCGGACCCGTGCACGCTGGCGCATCGCGACGGGGATCGGACGAGGCCTGATTCTTGGCAGCCCACGCCCCCGCCGGCCAGCGCGCAGGGTTCAATCCCCGCCAGCTTGGGCTGTGCTTGTCTAGGGAAGCGCTGATTAAGTCCGCATGGAGCGCGTTTGCGAGAGAACCGGCCGGCTCGTAGGCGGCGCGCGAAGGTCGGGCTCACTGCCCGACGCCGAGCGCGCCAACGACCGAGCAGGCCGGTTATCTCGCAAACCCTTGTGGGCCATCGACTTTTCGGGCGATGGCCGGCGTTGCGATCCTTGCCCTGGCTCCAGCCAGGGCTGCGGCTCGCGCCTTGGCCAGTCATCCCGAAAAGTCGCGGCGCGCCCATGGGGACTTAATCAGCGCTTCCCTAGGGCCTCTGAACCGGCTTGCCCGCTGTGTCGAAGCTCAGGGTCTCGGTGCGCACGCCCTTCGCGTCGTAGGCGTAGGTCAGATAGGCCACCCCCGTATCGCGCCGGTTCACCGCTTGTCCATGGACGTCGAGATATTCCAGCTTGCGCACCTGTCCCATCGGATCGCGCGTGATGCGCGTCGCCGCAAAGCCAAACTCCGAATCAACGACCGGCGTGCCATCGATGTCATGGAACGAGGTGCCGTTCAGAAAGCGCCCGTCCGCAGCGTAGTGATAGCGGGTTTGACCGATGCCGTACCGATTGCGCACCGGCTCGCCCTTCAGGCCGGTGTAGGACACGCTCGTGGTGTTGCCGAATTGATCGTGCTTCAGCAGCCAGCGCGCGGCCCCCGAGTCATGCAAGGCGGGTTCGCCCTGCACGCCGAAGAAGGTGATCGACGCCAGGTCATGGCCCTGGTAATCGTTCTCCTCGCCGGCGGTGTTCGTCGGACCCAGTGCCGGTCGGCCCTGCGCGTCATAGACCTCCCAGCGGATGAAGCGGCCCAGGTTGTCATAGAAGTAGCGGTACTGCGCCGCGCCCGACTTGGTGTTGAGCAACTGGCCTTCCGCGTCGATGTTCTGCATCAGGGACAAATGGCCTCGCGGGTCGAAAACCATGCGGATGCGCTTGAACTCGAAGCCCCCGCGATGAACCAGGCGGGTGCCCTTGGCGTCCACCCGGTCTTCGATCACGGAACCATCGGCCGGGTAGATCCAGCGGTACTCCCGCACGCCCCAGGCGTTGGCCGCCGGCTCGCCCTTGGCGTTCTCGTAGCGAAGGCTCAGATAGCGCCCAAAACGGTCGGTCCGGTAGATCGACTTGCTGCGACCTGCGACCTCGATCGGGTGACCGAAGCGATTGAAGAAGGTGTGGACCTCGGTGTCGCCTTCGTAGCGGATGCGGGTCAGCGGCGCGCTCAGATACAGATTGCCAGAGAAGCCCTCGATGTCCCGGATCTCGTCGCCCAGGCGGTAGCTGAACTCCGTGATGCGGCCCTGCTCGTCGCGCCGCACGCGGAAATGGCTGCGCGTCTGGGCTTCGGCTGCCGAGATCGCGCTCTGCGGTCGCAGCGCCTGCACCGGCGACTCCCAGAAGCTCAGCTTGGCGTGGTACGTCTCCGTGTCTGCCGTGGCAGCGAAAGGGGCGATGCACAGCAGCACCGTCGGGATCAGGGCTCTGAAGGTTTTGATCATGGGCTCAGTCGGGGTGGGGTGGAGGTCAGGACGAAGCGCTTGGGCCTAGGGCCTGTTAACACTACGGGAATCCAGCGCGTTGCCATCCAGAAACGGCACCAACGAGGCGCGAAACGAAGCCGGAGTGGGCCTTGCAGGCCGCGCCAAGCCGGAGGCCCGGCTCTGTGTGAGGCTGTTCGGGCCCTCAGGGCCCAAACAGTCCACACACAGCCCCCGGCGAGGCTTCGCAACGAAGTGGGTGCCGTTTCTGG
>JAFLDE010000188.1 GCA_017302655.1 Burkholderiales bacterium | reverse complement strand
TGGGCGAGCTGCAGTCCGATCTGCAACTGGGGGCAGGAAGCGAGGGCGCGCTGGCGGGACAGCTGCAGCTGCGCCTGCCGCGTTTCTCAGCCCTGCGCCCCTGGCTGCCGCTGGGTCTGCACGCCGAAGGCGAGGCCGAGCTGCAAGCGCGGCTGGCGGGCACGCGCGGGGCGCCGCAGTTCCAGGGCAGCGCCAGCGCGCAGCTTGCCAGCCTGCGCCACGCCGGTACGGGTTTTGCCGCGCGCCAAGGGCGGCTGGTCGCGCAGTTCGACCTGGACCGCCTGCAGGTGCGTGAGCTCAGCCTGCTCGGTGCCGGCGAAGACGGTGGCCGCCTGCAGGCCGAAGGCAGCCTGGAGTGGCAGCAGGGCGCACCGCGTGCGCGCCTGCAGGCCCAGGCCGAGCGCCTGCGCGTGCTCGGCCGCTTCGACCGCCGGTTGGTGATCAGCGGCCAGAGCCGGCTCGAACTGGACGGCCGCCGCCTGCGCCTGGACGGGCAGCTTCGAGCGGACGAGGGTTTCTTCGAGGTCGGCCGCCCCGAGGCTCCCGGCATCGACGAGGACGTGCGCGTGGTGGACGACGCCGCGCCACCGCCCGAGCCCGGTCTGGCGAGCCGCTGGCGGCGCGAGGTAGACCTCAAGCTCGACCTGGGCGAACGCCTGCGCGTGCAGGGCCGCGGCTTCGCGTCGCGCCTGACCGGCCAGCTGCAGCTGAAGGAAAGCGGTGACCAGCCCTGGCAGCTGCACGGCCTCATCGAAACCCAGGGCGGGCGCTACAAGGCCTACGGGCAGAACTTGGACATCGAGAGCGGCGAGCTGCGCTTCAGCGGTGCACCCAGCAACCCCCGCCTGAACCTGCTGGCCATCAAGCCCGACATCGAGCACCGCGTGGGCGTGAGCGTGACCGGCAGCCTGGAGCAGCCGCGCGTGCGCCTGTTCGCCGAGCCCGAGCTGAGCGACAACGACAAGCTGGCCTGGCTGCTGCTCGGCCGCGACCCCCAGGAACTCGCCGCGCGGGACACCGCCCTGCTTCAGCGCGCCGCCCTGGCCCTGTTGGCCGGCGAAGGCGAAAGCGCCGTGGGCCGGCTGATGGACAGCCTGGGCCTGACCGAGTTCTCGGTGAGCCAGGGCGAAGACGCGGGCGCCGTGCTGCGCCTGGGCGCCCGCCTGTCCAAACGCTGGAGCGTGGGCTACGAGCGCAGCCTCAACGCCACCAGCGGCAGCTGGCAACTGGTCTACCGCCTGGGCCAGCGTTTCCGCCTGCGCGCGCAAAGCGGCGTGGAGAGCGCGGTGGACCTGCTTTGGCTGCGGCGCTTCGATTGAGCGGCCCGAAACAAGCCTGCAGGGACAATGCCCGGTTTTGCCCGGCCCTGCCGCTTCGACTTGCATGCCTGATCGACACATCACGCCGGACCTGCTCAAGTCCCTCGCAGCCTGGCTCATCGTGATGCACCACGCCGTGCTCTACGGCCCGCTGGCCCAGGCCCTGCACCAGGCCTGGCCGGGGCTTGCCGGCTGGTTGGTGGACTATGGCCGCTATGCCGTGCAGGTGTTTCTGGTGACCGGGGGCTACCTGGCTGCGCAGGGCCTGATGCGTCCGGAGGGGGCCATGGCGCCGGGCCGGTCCATGGTGTGGAGTCAGTGGACACGCGCGCTGGCTCGGCGCCATGCCCGATTGGCTTGGCCTTTCATGGTCGCCGTGCTGCTGGTGCTACTGACGCATGCGCTCACCGACCGATGGATTCCTGATCTCACGCCCTCGGTCAGCGCGGAGCAGGTGCTCGCCCACGCCCTGCTGCTGCACGGCGTGCTGGGCTTTGAGTCGCTGACGGTGGGTGCCTGGTACGTGGCCATCGACCTCCAGCTATACGCCTTGCTCGCCCTGATCCTGGGCCTGGGGCCTTCGCGTGTGCATCGTGGCTGGTGCTGGGGTATGGTCTTGCTGCTCTCGCTGGCGTCGCTCTGGGGCTTCAACCGCGATGAGCGTTGGGATGGCTGGGCCTTGTACTTCTTTGGCAGCTACGCGATGGGCGTGGGTGCCGCTGCGCTGCCCAGCTTCGGTCGCTGGCAGGGATTGGCCCTGCTGGCGGGCGCCTGCGTGCTGGGCGTGGCGCTGGCGATGGATTTCCGCGGTCGCTTGCTGCTGGCTGGTGCCACCGCGCTCGCGCTGCTGGCGCTGCCGCTTGTGCGGTGGCCGGTCGGTCGGCGCGGGCAGGCGTTCTGGCAGACCCTCTGGCAAACGCAGGGCGAACGCTCCTATGCGCTGTTCCTGGTGCACTTCGCAGTCTGCCTGGCCGCCAATGCGGGCTTTGTGGCGATGGGCGGTGCAGCGCACAGCCAGGGCCTTGCGGGCGCTCTGATGCTCGTCGTGCTCTGGGCCTCGGGGGCGCTGGCACGGGTCTTTCACCTGCGGGTTGAACGCCCCTTGGCGCGCTGGCAGCCTTGGGAGTGGGTGAAGGCGGGGGGGTCATCCCAGGCGCGCGGTCTGCGCGCGCTTGGGCTGTTCAGCGCCGCGCTGTGCCTACCCTGGGGCCTGGAGCCCTTGCTGCTGGAGTGAGCCTGCTCAGGCGTGCGTGAGCTGCCGCGTGATGGCCGCGCGCAGCGGGGGCAGGTGGCGGGCGACGTCGATGACCGCGCGGCGCAGCGCCAGCAGCGGCGGGGCGTCGGCGGTGAAGAGGTCGACCAACGCATTGGTGCCCACGTACAACGGCGCGCTGGCCCGGCGGTGCTGCTGTTCGTAGCGGCGCAGCAGGGGCAGGCTGCCGGGGTCGGCGGCGCCGCGCAGGGCCTGGGTGAGGGCTTCGATGCCGTAGAGCCCGAGGTTGTAGCCATGCGCGGTGACGGGGTGCATGCCCACCGCGGCGTCGCCAATGAGGGCGAAACGTTCGGCGGCAAAGCGGTGCGCGTAGACGGCGACCAGCGGGTAGACATGCCGCGCGCCGTCCACGCGCAAGCTTCCCAGCAGCGGGCCGGCGGCTTCCTGGATGGCGGCACCGAGCTGTGCGTCGTCCAGGGCCTGCAGGCGCGGCAGCTCGGCATTGGCGACGGTCCACACCGCCGAGCAACGCCGGCCGTTCAGGGGCAGCAGGGCCAGGGTGTGGCCCTGCAGAAAACATTCCTGCGCGAGGCCCTGGTGATCGGCTTCGTGCGCCACCGGTACGAGCAGGGCGCTGCGGCCGAAATCCAGGCTGCGCGCGCCGATGCCGGCCATGCGCCGCACCTGCGAGAAGCGGCTGTCCGCCGCCACCACCAGGGGCGCGCTCAGGCGGCTGCCGTCCTGCAATTGCACGGTGGCTTGGCCGGCCTCACGCTGCAGGCCGCTGACCTGCGCCTGGCAACGCAGCGGCACGCCGCGCCCACGCAGGCCGGCGTAGGCGGCGGCGCGCAGGC
>JAFLDE010000187.1 GCA_017302655.1 Burkholderiales bacterium | reverse complement strand
CCCACAGCGACCCCCGCTGGCCCACCGGCGCGCTGGGCGACACCGCCTGCCGCCTGGAAGCCCAGCCCCTGCATGAGCACGCCGCCCTGCTGCACGCCTGGCAGAACGCGCCCGTGGCGCAGCCCGCGCCAGCCGCCCTGCCCCTGCAGCTCCAGGGCCAGGCCTGCCTGCTGCGGCTGGACGGGCTGCGGCTGCGCCTGCTGAACGGCCGCCCCACCCTGCTGCTGCCCCGCTACGTCCGCGCCAAGGCCGCCGACCACCTGCAGGCCTGGGCCGTTCACCTGGCACTGCAGGCGGCGCTAGGCCCCGAGGCCCAGGCGCTGGGCGCCGCCCGCGGCGCGCTCTTGCGCTTTGCCCCGGTGCAAAGCACGCTCACGCGGCTGCAAGGTTTGGCCGAGCTCGCCTTCGGCTGGAGCGCCGAGCCGCCGCCCTTGCCGATCAAGAGCGCCTGGGCGCTGGTGCGCGAAGGCGAGAGCGCCGCCCGCAAGGCCTGGTCGGGCGGCGACTGGCCCGAGCGCAGCGACGCCACCTGGGCCTTGCTCACCCGTGGCGGCGCCGAGCCCTTGGAGGACCCGCGCTTCGCCGAACTGGCCGCGCAGGTGTTCGAGCCCCTGCTGGAGCATGCACGGTGACACGCGAACTCGACGTCTTCAGCGTGCCGCTGGCGGGCGTGCAGCTGGTGGAAGCCAGCGCCGGCACGGGCAAGACCTGGACCCTGTGCGCGCTGGTGCTGCGCCTGCTTCTGGAGCGCGGCCTGCGCCTGCCCGAGATCCTGCTCGTCACCTTCACCACCGCGGCCACCGCCGAGCTGCGCGAGCGCGTGCGCCTGCGCCTGGTCGAGGCCATCGCGCACTTGAACGGCGCGCCCGAGGGCCGCGACCCGCTGGTGCCCGAGCTGCTTCGCCGCCTGCAGGCGGCCGGGGCCGCACCGCAGCAACTGGCCGAGCGCCTGAACGAAGCCCTGCTCGGCTTCGACGAAGCGGCCATCCACACCATCCACGGCTTCGCCCAGCGCAGCCTGGCCGAGCTGGCCTTTGCCGCCGGCCAGCGCAGCGAGTGGGAGGCGGTGCAGGACGAGTCCGACCTGCGCCTGGAGGTGGCGCAGGCCTGGTGGCGCGAGCAGCTGGTGCCGCCGGGCGCGCAGGCGCCGTTGCTGCTGGACTTCCTGCGTGCCGGCGGCGACACGCCGGAGCGTTTTGCCGATCAGCTGGGCGAGCATTTGCGCCTGCCACTGGCGCGCTGCATCTGGCCGCCCGATGCGGATCTTTCCCCGCGCGATGCCGACGAAGCCGATGCGCTGCTGCAGGAGGCGCGTGCGCTCTTTGCCGCCGAGCGGGACAGCTTGCGGGGCTTGGTGGAAGCGGATCTCGCGCGCTGGCCGAGCAATATCTACAAGCCCGAGGCAGTGGCCACCGCGTTCGAAGAGTGGGAGGCCCTGATCGCCGCGCCCGACGCGTTGTTGCGCCCCCTCAAGCTGGACAAGACCAAGCTCAAGCTGCTGCGTCGCTCGCACTTGGACGAAAAGCTGAAAAAGCATCAGGCGCCGCTGCCGGCCCACCCCTTCCCGCTGCTGGCCGATGCGCTCATCGATGCCATCGAGGCCCTGCAGCAGCAGCTGGACGCCGCCCGCCGCGCCTTGCGTGCCCGCTGGCTGCAACAGGGGCGCGAACGCTTGCTGCACCTGAAGGCCGAGCGCGGCCTGCTGGGCTACGACGACATGCTGCAGCGCCTGCACGCGCAGCTGCAGCAGCCCGCCGCGCTGGCCCAGCTGCGGCAACGCTACCCGGCCGCCCTCATCGACGAGTTCCAGGACACCGACCCGCTGCAGTACGCGCTCTTCAAGCGCCTGCAGCCGCCCTGCTGCTTCTTCGTGGGCGACCCCAAGCAGGCCATCTACCGCTTCCGCCAGGCCGACCTGCCCACCTATCTGCAGGCGCGCGCTGAAGCCGACGCGGTGTGGACGCTGACGCACAACCAGCGTTCCACGCCCGAGCTGCTGGAGGCGCTGAACGCGCTGTTCGGCCGCCGGCCCGACGCCTTCCTGCAACCCGGCCTGCACTACCTGCCGGTGCAGGCGGGCAGCAAGCGCAAGGCAGTCCTGACCGAGCGAACGCCCAGCAGTGCCCTGCAGCTGTGGAGCTGGACACCGCAGCCGGCGCAAGCGGCTCGGCAGCGTGTGCTCAGCCACCTGGCGGCGGACATCGCCCGGCGCCTGCACCCGCTGGCCGGCGACCGCTTAGGCGACGGCGTGGACGATGCACCGCTGCAGCCCCGGCACATCGCGGTGCTGGTGCGCACGCACCGCCAGGCCGGCTGGGTGGTGGACGCCCTGCGCGCGGTGGGCGTGGAGGCCGTGGCCCTGGCCCAGGGCAGTGTGTGGGCAAGCCCCGAGGCGCAGGAGCTGCTGCAGCTGCTCGAAGCCCTGCTGGGCCCGCCGCGCGAGGACCGGCAGCGCGCGTTGCTGGCCAGCGTGGCCCTGGGCCTGGATGCCGCTGCCTTGGCGCAGCTTTCGGAAGGTGAGGCCTGGCAGCAGCAATGGGCGGGCCGCTGGCGCCGCTGGCGCGAACTGGCCCAGGAACGTCTGCGCGAACGTGCGCCCGCCGCCTTTCTGCATGCCTGGCTAGAGGACAGCGGCGCCGCCCAGCGTCTGCTCGCCCTGCCGCAGGGCGAGCGGCGACTGAGCAACTGGCTGCACGCCATCGAGCTGCTGCAGCAGGAGGCCGGCCACAGCGCGAGCCCGTCCGCGCTGCTGGCCTGGCTGCGCCGCCAGCGCCACGAGCGTGGCGGCGGCGAGGACGCCCTGCTGCGCCTGGAAAGCGACGCCGCGCGCGTGCAGGTCATCACCGTGCACCGCAGCAAGGGCCTGGAGTTCCCCATCGTCTACCTGCCGTTTGCGCACGAGGGCGAGTCGCGTCGCGGTGGCGACAAGCCCTGGGCCCTGCGCTGCCGCGACGACGCACAGCAGCAGGTGCTGGACTACGCGGCAAGCGAGCTCAGCCCCGCGCAGAAGGCCATGCAGGCCCTGGAGGACGCCGCCGAGGCGGTGCGCCTGCACTACGTGGGCCTCACGCGCGCGGCGCTGCGCTGCGTGGTCAGCGTCGGTCTGCTGTCCAGCAGCCCAGGCCAGCCGGCCAGTCGCTTCGCACCCCTGCACGCGCTGGTGGCCCACGACGGCCAAGTGCCTTGGCCCGAGCACGAACTGAAGAACGACGCCATCGAGGCCGCCTGGGCCGAGCAAGGCCAGGCGCCGCACACCGCGCTGCGACAGCTCGACGGCGAGGCGATTCCCGAGCCCCTGCTGCGCGCCGAGGCGGCACCGCAGCTGGCCGCGCGCACGCCGCCTTCGCCCCTGCCCGCGCTGCACTGGGTGGGCAGCTTCAGCCGGCTCATCCAGCCTGGGCATGGGGCCTCGCTGGCGTCAGGCAGCGAACCGGATGCCACCATGGACGCTGCGCTGGCGCCGGACGACTT
>JAFLDE010000186.1 GCA_017302655.1 Burkholderiales bacterium | reverse complement strand
TGACCAACTCACCGGCCTATCAGTTGGCCGCCGAGCTGGAGCCCAACGCCTTGGGCTTCAACCTGAGTTTCGAGAGCTTCGTGCCGACCGCACGCCGGCCCGAGGTGCAGCGACGGTTTCAGGCCCACCTCACCGAGCAGGAACTGCTTCAACTGCGCTGGCTGATTGACGACGTGTTGACGGCATGCGGGGCGAAGAAGCTCGACCGTCCGGCCAGCGTTGATGCGCAGGTGGACCTGTGGGGGAAGTTCCCGCGGCATCCCGAGGAGCAAGAGAAGGCCGACAGCGTTGCGTCTGTCCACGGCACCAAATGACAGCGGAGGGCAAGCATGCTCACCCTTCACACACTTGAACAAAGGCAAGCAAGCCAGCACCAGCGTGGCAGCACTTGGTATGAGTTGGTGCCCGGCCCGGATGATGGCAAGTGGGGCGCATCGGATGGCGCATTCTTCTGGATCGATGAGTGGGAAAACGTCGGGGAACAGCTCATCGGCGAAAGGCTGCCCGGCTATAGCCGGTACGAGCAATTCAACTGTCCCGCCCCTGTCTGGCCTTCACTTCTCGACTACCTTCAGGATGTGTCGATTCGGCTGCGCAAAGCAGATGAACCAGCCATGGTTCACGTACTTCTCCCCGAGCTGACGGGCTGGCTTCGATGGGAACTCAGCAAGGGGTTTCCGGAGAAGCCCAGAGAGCTTGCGAATGACCTGGACGCCATCACCGAGTGGGTGAGATGCGCACTGAAGCGCTGGCATTCGATCACTTTCAAGGGACTGTGAGCAGGAGGAACTCCGTGTCCCAAGTCGTCTTCGATGAACGCATGGTCGCCGCGACCCGCAGCTTCAGCCCCTCCAGCCGCAAGCCCGGCCTCGTCATGCAGGACTGGCTGCAGCACTGGCCCAGCCTGAACGTGGTGGCGCCGCGCATGGTGGCCCGCAAGCATCTTGCGCAGGCACACGACCCCGAGTACGTCGATGGCGTGCTCGACTGCAGCATCCCAAACGGCTTCGGCAACACCGACCCGGACGTGGCCCGCTCGCTGCCCTGGACCGTGGGCGCCATGGTCACGGCCGCCGTGCTGGCGCTGCGCGAAACCACCACCTACTGCGCCCCGGTGTCGGGCTTTCACCACGCCTACTGGAGCCGCGGCGGCGGCTACTGCACCTTCAACGGCCTGATGGTGGCGGCGCTGCATGTGCTGAAGCAGAACTTGGCGGATCAGGTCTTCATCCTCGACTGCGACTTCCACTACGGGGACGGCACCGAGGACATCCTGCAGCACGTCCAACCCGGCCAGGGGCCTGTCCACCGCCTCACCCGCCGTATCCACCACTTCACGGCCGGGGAGCACTTTGGTCGAGGCGCCAGCAGCGCCGAGTTCCTCGGGTGGGTCGGTGACGCGATGTTCAGCATCAAACGGCACCCAGCCGACATGAGGCGCAAGCTGGTTCTCTACCAGGCCGGCGCCGACCAGCATGTGGACGATCCGCTGGGCGGGCTGCTCACCACCGGAGAGCTGCAGCGCCGCGACAACATCGTCTTCCGCTACATCAACGCCTACGGCATCCCCTGCGCCTGGAACCTGGCCGGGGGCTACCAGCAGGAGCCGGACGGCAGCATCCCCAAGGTGCTGGAGATCCACCGCAACACCATGAACGAAAGCCTGAGCGCGTGAAGGCCTGAACTGAGCGCGTCGGCACGAAGAGAACCAGCTATGGCGAAAGTAAATTGGAAACCCTACGACAGGGCGAAGGACGGCCCGTTCTTCGGGGTGAAGGCCGGGGTGCTGACGGGCTGGAACAGCAAGGAGGACCTGCTGAGCGGCAAGGCCTTCGAGCGCGAGCGGACGAGTTCGCCGCCGACATCCGGCGCTTCCGGGACGGATTCTTCCGACCCGTTCGAGGCGTGGATGAAGGAGCAGGGGATCGAGCGCCCGGAGGGCTTCGAGGCGCAAACGGCCCTGTTGGCGAGGTTTCTGCAGAGAGCGGCAAGCCCCGAGAAGGCGCCGTCAGCGTCAC
Source organism: Burkholderiales bacterium (assembly GCA_017302655.1). Taxonomy (GTDB): domain Bacteria; phylum Pseudomonadota; class Gammaproteobacteria; order Burkholderiales; family Burkholderiaceae_C; genus Inhella. Next base: position 1,607 of record JAFLDE010000186.1, on the reverse strand, counting down.
CGGCTACCACTACTCCCAAGCGCGCCGCGGGACGCTGATTGCCGCGATGCACGGCTCTGGCCTCAAGGGGGCAGAGCGTGAGCGCTTGAAGGGCGCCGACCCGCGGCTGCGCCAGCGAATCAGCGTGTACGTCGCCAACGCCAACGGCGTGCAGCCGGAAGCTGGTGTGGGCGGCTACCTGCACGGCGTGAAGCTGAACAATCTCTACGACGTGGCGGCCGACCCGCTTGGCTTGGTCAAGCAGGGCGGCAGCGCCAACGCCTGGGAGGCGCGCATCCTCGACGCCGGCTTCGACGGCTACTTGAACCCCAAGGTGCTGCCGACGCCGCAGGCGGTGCTGCTTGGCCCGCACTCGGTCAAGGTGGACTACCTGGGCCAGCACACCAAGCTGACCCCGGCCGAGCCGCGCATGAGCCGCGACGAGGATTCCGACTGGCAGCCCGATGTCTTCTACGGCGACGTGGAGAAGATCAGCGACGACGACTACAACCTCGACGCGCTGAAGCAGGACGAGCTGGACGACGAGATGGGCCAGCGCCGCACGGGGCGACAGGAGCTGACCGTCAACCCCACCACCGTGCGCGCGGCGGGGATCATGATGGAGGCCGGCGCGCCGCTGCTGGACTACCGCGAGAGCGGGTCAGGGCTCCTTGCAGCCGTCCGGCACGAGGGAAGCGACTACTTCTTCAAGGTGGAGCCGAGCGGCTTTAGTGGCGAATGGGCCGGCATCCCGGACTCCCCGCGCGGGGAGTTTGGCTCGCCGCTGTCTCTGCGCGGCGTCTCTGAGGCGGCGGCCCGGAGCTACAACCAGCGCGCCGCGGCCTCCATCGTTCTGCACGCTGACGGCTACGACCTGCTGCGCCAGGTGGACAAGAAAGCCGCTGACCGCATCGCCAAGACGTGGGAGGCGCTGCGCGGCAAGGAGGGGGCCTTCGAGTTTGAGGACCCGCTGCCCAGCATTGGAAAGCCTGGCGGGTTCACGTCGGCCGCCTTTGTGGCGCGCGCCCAGCAGATCGCCGACACCATGCTGGCCGGCAAGAAGCACCAGTTCGACGTGAGCGGGCAGGGCAACATGCTCAACTTCGCGCTGCGAGACGCTGTGGCCAGCGATGCGCAGATCGAGCTGGACGACGACGGCCGAGAGAAGCGGATCTACCTGCACGCCATCAACCTGGACCGCGGATCCGGCGCCGGCAAGGCCTTCTACCAAGTGGCCGCCCAGGTGGCCAAGGACTTCGGCGCCAAGGTGATGGCCGACCCGCAGGGCCTCACCGCCGTCAACACCTACCGGCGCACCGAGCAGATGCTATCGGCCCACCTCCGCGGCGGCTCCACGATGCAGCCCGGCTACGGCCAGCGGGTCTACGGCTGGGAGCCCGGCAAGAGCAAGGCCGCCGAGCGCAACAACCTGATCCGCCTGGCCCTGGCTGCAGCGCGCAACGCCAAGGAGCTGGCGCCCGCGGCCGACCAGCTGCGCTACGACCCGGCCACCGGCAAGTTCACCATCCGCGGCGAGGATGCCGAGGCCCACTTCAAAAAAACATGATGCAAGTACTTAAACGCGACGGTCGGAGAGAAGAAGTTTCCTTCGACAAAATTACAGCCCC
>JAFLDE010000185.1 GCA_017302655.1 Burkholderiales bacterium | reverse complement strand
TGGGGCCGCGCCTTCGACGCGGAACCCGCCGACGCGGTGCTCGACCTGATGGCCGCCATGCCGCCGCGCGAGATGCGCCGGGCCTGGATGACCGGCTTCGGCAACGCCAAGCTGGCCGGGCGCGGCCGGGTCGAGGCCGACGACCTGCCCACTGCGGCCGCTGCCAAGCGGCGACCGATCGGTTTCTAGCTTGCAGGCGAGCGGGACGCGAACAGCCACCGGCCGGGCCGCGTGCGCCGCACCAGCCACTCGTGGCTGATCAAGCCAAGGAGCAGGGTGATCGCCACCGCCAGCGGCAGCTTCACGGCCACCGGCTGCGCCCAATCCAGCCAAGCCAGCTGCAGCGCGAAGAGCAGCGGCAGGTGGACGAGGTAGATCCAGTACGAGGCCTCGGCGAAGCGCTGCAGCAGCGGCAGACGCCTGGAGAGCAATCGCTGTGACCAGCCGATCAAGGCAAGGCTCAGCCACACGCTGGCCGCAGCCGAGGCCAGCCCCAGCGGCCAGCCGGCTTGCTCGCGCAGCCCATCCAGCAGCGCCATGAAGACCGCACAAGCCAACGCCCCGGCAGCCGAGAGCCCGGCCAACCAGCGCGTCTGCGCCAGTTGCACCAGCTTCGGCCCGGCAAGCAGGCCGAAGGCGAAATAGCCGCCGTAGACGACGAGGGCCCAGAACTGCGGCAGCAGGCCCTCTGGTGCCGGGTGCGGTGCGCTGACCGAAGCAAAGGCGCCGGCCATCACCAGCGGCAGGCCCGTCACCCAAGCCGCCAGCGGCAGGTTGCGCAGGCGCTGCTTCAGAGCCTGCGGCAGCAGACTGCGCGCCACCCACAGCAGCACGCAGAACAGCCACAGGTAGGCCAGGAACCACAGATGCCCGGTGCCCGGCGGCAGGCTGCCCAGCTGGCCGGACTCCACCGCCCCACGCAGCCAGCGCAGCATCGGCCCTGGGCGCTCGGCCTGCAGGGCCGCCTGCATGACGAGCCAGCCCATCAGCCCGTGAAACAAGGGCGCGAGCACCACCAATGGAAGCAGCAGCCGGCGCGCGCGGGCCTGCAGGAAGTCGCCCATGCCGCGCCGCACCAGGCTTTGCGCGGCGAACCAGCCGGCGATGACGAAGAACACCGGCATGCGCACCAGGTGCAGGGGCCACAGCAGCGCGTCCAGCCAGGGGGCCTGTGCGGAGTCGGCCGTGGGAAAGACGGGTTGCAGCAGCGGGCTGTGCGCCAACGCGGCGTGAAAGAACACGCCCGCCAGCATGGCCAGCGCGCGCAGGTGGTCCAGCGAGCGCATGAACGTCAGTAGAAGGCCTGTTTGCGAAGATGCTTCCAGCCCGTGTGGGCGAGCAGCGCCAAGCTCAGCAGCAATTGCCCCGCCAGGATGGCCAGCACTTGCCAGCTCCACACGATGTCGTTCGTCGCCCAGTGGCGCTGGATGTCCGGGATCTGGCTCACCGCCGCCATCAGCGGGTTGATGAGCACCGAGCTGCCGATCATGGCGAAGAGGTTCCAGCCTTCACTCTCCACCTGCATGGCCACGGCCAGCGACACGCAGAAGGCCAGCAGCATGTGCCCGGCCAGCAGCAGCACCAGGGTGAGGAGGCCGTCGGGCACTGGCGTCCACAGCGTCACCGCCACCGCGCCGCCGGCTAGCAGGCCGAAGGGCAGACCGAAGGTGACGAGATTGCCGATCAGCTTGGCCAGATAGAAATCCAGGGGCGAGGCCGGCAGGCTCATCACGAAGGCCAAGGTCTTTTCCTTGCGCTCGGTGAGCAGCGAGGTGCTCACCGAGAAGCAGGACGAGGACACCATGACGATGATGAGCAGCAGCGAGCCGACGTAGAAGCTCCAGGACTGGGCGTGGCCGATCAGCGCCAGCGCCAGGATGCCCACTGCCACATGCGCGGCGAGCTGCTTCTCGAACAGCTGCCAGTCCTTCACGACCAAGGCACGCACGACGGCGTGATTGATGCGGGCGTTCATGCCAGCGCTCCTTCGCGCTCGCGGCGCACGGTGGTGACAAAGATCTCTTCCAGGCTCATCGGCTCGCACTGGCGCACGCTCAGACCGGCCTGGCCCAGGCGCTGCAGCAGCGCCTCGCCGTGCTGACGCACGCGCAGCTCCATCTGCGAACCGCTGCGGCGCAGCTGCGCCACCTCCGGCCAGGCTGCCAGCTCGCGGGCGGACTCGTCGCTGAGCACGCCTTGGCCAACGACGCGCCGCCAGCGGCTCAGGTAACTCTCCTTGTCTTCATGGGCGAGCAGGCGGCCGCCGTGCAGGAAGGCGATGCCGTCGGCCAGGCGCTCCACCTCCTGCGTCTGGTGCGAGCTGAAGAGCACGCTGCGCCGCTCGTCCAGCAGCACCTCGGCCAGGGCGTCGAGCACCTCGGCGCGCGCCACCGGGTCCAGGCCGGTGGTCGGTTCGTCCAGCAGCAGCAGGCGCGGGCGGCGCGCCAGAGTGAGCAGCAGCAAGGCCTTCACCCGCTGACCGTGCGAGGCGCCGGCCAGCTTCTGCTCGGCGCGCAGGTCGAAGCGGCGCAGCAGGTGGTCGGCGTAGCTTGCGTCCCAGCCAGGGTAGAGGCCATGCATGAAGGCCATGTGCCAGCGCAAGGTCTGCGAGCCATAGAGCCGCATGTCCTCGCTGGCCAGACCGAGCTGCGCCTTCACCACCACCTGATGCTCGGGCATGGGCTGGCCCAGCACCTCGATCTGCCCCTGGCTCGGCAGGGTGAGCCCGGCGAGCAGGCGCAGAAGCGTGGTCTTGCCGGCGCCGTTCACGCCCACCAGACCGAGGATCTGCCCCTCGGGCAGCTCCAGGTTCAGCGGGCCCAGCGTGAAGTCTTCGTACTGCTTGCTGACGGCCTGCAGCCGGAAGGCGGGGGTCGAGGGCGTCGTCGGGGTCGGGGTTGGGGTCATGGGTTGCGTCCTTCCTGCCGCCGTGCGGCGATGCATGCCTGCAATTCGTCGTCCGTCCAGCCCAGGCGCTCCGCGGTGAGCAGCAGCGCGTCCACCTGGCGCAGCAGCTCGGCTTGAAGGCGGGCGCGCGTCGGGTCGGTGCTCTCGGCCACGAAGGAGCCCTTGCCATGCCGGGTGACGATGACCCCGGCGTGCTCCAGCTCCAGGTAGGCGCGCTTCACGGTGATCACGCTCACGCCGTTGTGCGCCGCCAGCTCGCGGATCGACGGCAAGGCACTGCCCGGCAGCCAGTCCCCGGCCATCACCCGGGCGGTGATCTGGTCGACGATCTGCCGGTACATCGGCGTCGCGTCGGCGGCGGACAGGAACAGGTCGGCGCTCAAGCTTGGCTTAACTGTGCATATTGAACATGCACAGTATATACAGCGAACGCGAAGGCGCGCCAGTCCCCGCTTCAGGGGCAAGCGATCAGCGGGCGCGAGAGGCGGGGCGTGCCTTGCCGCCGGCGCGCGAGGCGCGCACTGCCGTGGGTGGGGAGGCAGGCGACGTGGACGCGGCGGTGACCGGCTTCGGGGACTCGCCGTCGAGCAGGCTGAGCGCGTCCAGTTGCGTCACCAGCCGCTGCAAGTACTCGGGTGAGAGCTGGCGCAGGCGCTGCAGCGCGCGCGGCACCAGGGCCTGCGGGTTGAGCGGGCCCACTGCCGCACCGGCGGCCTCGGGCTTCAGCGGTTCGGCCAGCCGGCGCTCCAGGCGCAGGGCCGCCCATTCGCGC
>JAFLDE010000184.1 GCA_017302655.1 Burkholderiales bacterium | reverse complement strand
TGGCGCGCTGGCGCGCGAACCTGCTGGCCGTCGACATCGACCGCCCTGCGGTGTGGCAGCGCATCGCCGGCATCGTGCGCGAAGGCAACGCCACGCTGAGCGCGCCACTGCGCGCCGGCGCGCTGGCCTCCATCGACCACGCCGGCGCCGACCTGCTCACCGACACCCCGGCCATCGCCCAATGGCTGCTCGCGCAGGAGCGAGCGCTCGATCTGGCCAGCCTCGCCTACCTCGATGGTGAAAGGCATTTGCGCGTCAGCCTTGCCATGGACCTGATCGTGCAGACGGTGAGCGACGCACGCCCCGGCTGCAGCCTCGCCTACCTGGCCACGCCCACCGATGTCTTCGCCGTGCCTCCCGAGGCGGTGGCCATGGCTCAGCAGCGCCTGCAGGAACGCGACCTGCTCAGCCGCGGCTTGCAGAAGGGCCTGCACCTGGCCACCGGCGACCGCTTCTTCCAGCCGCAGTACGAACAACTCGTGAACGGCTACGGCTTGTCCGATTGCCTGGTCATCGAGCAAGGCCCGAACTACGCGCTGGCCAAGCGCCTGCAGCAGTGGCGCGCGTTGGAGGCCCGCGCGCGCGGCCTGCGCGTCAGCCTGAACGTCGCCCCGTCCACCACCACCGCCTCGGTGGTGAAGAACCCGGCGCTGGCGGCGGGCTTTGCCGGAGCCGACCGGTTCGGCATCGAGGTCTTCGAGCCCGACACCACCAACGCGCTCATGGCCGCGCTGTGGGTGCACGACCTGCGCGCCGCCGAGAGCAAGGCCAACCCGGCGCAGGCGCTCGCCCACCCCTTCGAGCTCTTCATGGACCAGGCCTGCCACGGCGGCCTGTGGCGCAGCCCCTACCTGGCGCGCTCGGCGCTGCCCTTCGCCGCGGCGCTGGGTTGGGTGCGGCAGCGCTTCTAGCCGCCGCTACACGAAGTACGCGAAGGCCAGCACGCCCAGCATGGCGATGCCCAGCCCCAGCTTGAGGGCCATCGCCACCACGAAAGCCAGGCCGGCGGCCAGGCCCGCCTTGCCGGCCTGCGCCTCGTCCTTGCGCGCCAGGTACTCGCCCAGCATGGCGCCTAGCACGGGGCCGCCAATCAGGCCGATGAGGCCCAGCGGCAGGCCCAGCAGCGCCCCGAGCCCGGCACCCAGCATGGCCTGCTTGCTGGCGCCGGCCTTCTTCACGCCGACCACGGCGGCCACGTAGTCGATGGCCCAGGCCAGCAGTGCCAGCACGCCGATCAAGGCCACCGTCCAGCCGCCCACGCGCTGGTAGTCGTCCAGCCAGGCCAGCAGCCACGCCCCGCCGAACAGCAGGGGCGAACCGGGCAGCAGCGGCAGCGCCAGGCCCAGCAAGCCGAGCAGCAGGGCGCCCAGCGCCAAGATCCAAAGCAAGAGGTCCATCCCCGCAGTGTGCCCATCGCGGGGGACAGACCCACGCTCAGGGGTCTTGCGCGAGTGGCTCTGTTTTCGTTACACCCCAGGGCATCGCCCCAGTGGCCCACGGAGACCGTGATGACCCATCGCCTCAGCCCGCTCCTTCTGCTGCTCGCCGCCGCCGGCGCTTGCGCCCAGGGCAAGCCCAAAGCCGCACCCGTGCAGCAGGTGGTGAAGCCGCCGGTGGCGCAGGCCTGGGTGGATCTGGCCACCCACCACAGCGACATGCCCGGCATGGCCGGCGCGCTGGGCCAGATGATGAGCGGCGGTGGCCTGCCCAGCCTCGGTCAGATCTTCGGCCGGGGCGACAACACCCGCGGCAACACCTTCGGCCAGACGCAGGGCGGCTTCGGTTTCGGCGCCAGCGGCCAGGTGATGGACACCGCCGTCTTCTCGCGCGCGAACCGAGGCTTGTCGGAAGCCGTGCAGGCGGTGCCGGCGGAGTCCCTGCTGGCGCCCAGCCTGCAACTGCTGGCCCCGCAGCCCGAGAAGCCCAGCTACGAACCCCCTCCCGAGCGCGACGAAGACCGCGAGCCGCAGTACGAAAAGCCCAAGGGCAAGCTGCTGCTGTACTGGGGCTGCGGCGAGGCGGTGCGCGCCGGCCAACCCCGCGTGCTCGACTTCGCCAACATGAATCTGGCCGACGTGCAGCGCATCATGGTGGCGCGCGGCAGCACGCCGCAGGGCGCGCGCAGCCAACCCGGCGTGCCCGCCTGGCCGAACAAGACCGACGACCGCAAGGTGCCTGCGGGAAGCCGCGTGGCGGGTGAGCACGCCTTCAGCGGCCAAGGCATCCCCGAGGGTTTCCGCTTCCAGATCCGCCCCGAGAACGACTTCATGCCCGCCCTGGCCGTGCAGCGCAATCCGTCGCCCTCGGGCGCCACCCTGCTGCGCTGGCAGCCGCTGGCGCAGGCGCGCGCCTACTTCATCAGCGCCATGGGAGGCAAGCCCGGCGAGGAGGGCGGTGCCGAGATGGTGATGTGGACCAGCAGCGAGCTGCCCGACACCGGCTTCGCCCTGCACGACTACCAGACCCCGGCGGGGCTGGAGCGCCTGCTCAAGGAACAGGTGATCCTGCCGCCCGCCACCCAGGAATGCGCGATCCCGGCCGGCATCTTCGGCGGCGCAGGGCAGGGTGGCCCCGGCGGTGGGGGCGGCATGCTGCGCATGATGGCCTACGGGCCTGAGCAGTGGGCGGTGCACCCGCCGCGCCCCACCGACCCGAAGGTCGCCTGGGAGCCGCAATGGCAGGTGCGCGTGCGCACCAAGAGCAGCTACTTCGCGCTGCTGGGCATGCCCGGCAGCGAAAGCGGCGCGCCGCAGGAAGAACAGGCGCCCAAGGAAGAACGCAAGAAGCCTGGCGTGGGCGACCTGCTCAAGGGCTTGTTCGGACGCTGAGCCCGAGCACGCCCAGGTCGGCCGCGCAGTCCAGCAGCTCGTGGCCGGCCGGCACGCGCCGGTTGCGGCCGGCCACCGTGCTCAGCGGCACGCGCACGCAGCGGTCGCCCTGCAGCGCCACGGTCACGCCGTCCTTCCGCGTGAACACCGGGCCGTGCACGGTGCTGCGGATCTCGAGCGGCTTCTCCACCACCGAGCCGTCGGCGCGGTTGGCTTCCGGATAATACTTGTCCAGGAACTCGTTCCAGGCCTTCATGGCGGCGGGATTTCAACGCGCAGGATACAGGATTGTCAGATTCCGCCAAGCCGAATCCGTGCGGAACCCCGGCGCAAATCCCCGGTCATCCGGCGGTTGGAAAAAAATCAAAAAAAATCTTGCCAAGTCGGCCGGGGTGCGCTTCCCTTCCGCCCGCGCCGCGACAAACGACCCGTTCGTCTATCGGTTAGGACTCCAGATTTTCATTCTGGCAAGAAGGGTTCGACTCCCTTACGGGTCGCCATTTTACGGCACTGAAAACCTCCGCCGCAGCGGAGGTTTTTGCGTTTCCGGGCGCTTTCCGGATCCGGTTTCGCGGGTCATACCGCCCCCCCGGCTTGCGCATCCGGCCGGGATGTGTTTGAATAAATCCGTCCCCGGATCCGTACTATCCGGCGGTTCGAATTGTTTTCCACTCCCATGAAGCTCATTTCCTCGCTCTGCCTCGCCCTGATCGCAGCCGTCACCACCGCCCCGGCCCAGGTGCGGGTGGATGCGGACGCGTTTGGCGGGAAGCTCGGCGGCTGGACCAAACGCGACAAGAAAGCCGCCGAATACGTCCTTTCCGGCACCACCTATCGTACCTACAAGCCGGAAATCAGTCCCACCCCGG
>JAFLDE010000183.1 GCA_017302655.1 Burkholderiales bacterium | reverse complement strand
TGCGCCCAACAACCACTGCGGCGTTCGCCGCGGTTTCCTCCCTCGGGGCTTATGCAACACCTGCCCGCCGGCATCGGTGGCCTGCGCCCGCCTGCGCGCTTGGGCAGGTGTCGCACAAGCCTTAGCTAAAGGAGTCACGGACCGCACCAAGTCCGGTTCGCCTTTGGCCATTGAGCAGACATTGCCGTCGCGCTGAGCTTGAAGCCCACCTGTCGTCAGTGGATCAACTCGACGTCAGCGCCGAAGTCACGGACGAAATGCACGGCATCGGACTCGGTAAGGCGACGCATCACGTCGTCGCAGCCCCAAACGTCGACGGGTGCATTCCCGGCTTCGACCAGTTGGTCCAACTGCCACTCGCCATCGAGCCGGCGCAGCCCGAGCGTCGCGCGAATGGGTGACGTGACGCGATAGACGAAGTACTGCCCAGCCACGATCTGGCTGTGATAGCTGGCGACGCAGTGGTGCATTTCTCGCCCCTCTTGACAGAGATAGTTGAAATTCAAGAGGGGTTGAATGCCAAAGGTTTCGGCGAACGGTGGGCGATAGGGGACATCAGAAAGCTGAGCCGCACCATCCAAGCCGAGGCCCCTGGTGTAACGGTTGTAGTCCCGCACAAGACCGTCATGCCATCGCTGAAGATGCTGCATGGATCGAAGCTCGGCGGGCCTTGTCGAGGACATGGTCCTGGCCATGCGGATCGCATCTCGCCAGAGGCCGCAGGCATGATGGTTCATGGGCGCGCCATTGACATGAAATGCAATGGAACGCTCTAGGACGTCGAGCAGGAATCGCGGCGTCAGCATGCCGACGCAGTCAGGGTCGGTCAGAAACCGGATGACCGCGCTGTTAATGACAGGGAGGTGCGCCAATATGTTCTGCACCTCGGGGCGCCAAAGCGCGCGTTGGATCAAGGGCAGCATTCGCCCACTCAAGGCCGCTCGATCGACCTTACGCAAGATGCGTCGAACGCGCTCCGTACCTGGCAGGTTCAGCCAAGCTTGAATGTTCCCCTGGGAGCGTCGGAGAAGTGCGCGAGCAGCGCGCATTGGTTGGGTCGGTGGCGGGTCTTTGAGCACCCAGCTGTTGGCCAGCGCAAAGCCCAGCGCCGGATTGGCTTCCAGCAAGTCCGTCGCGCCTGGGCACCGAGCCATCATGGCCAGCAGATGCCAGCGCCGATCTGAGAAGCTCGCCGCGATGGCGCGTTCGCGGTCGGGAATGGTCTGGACCGCCGGGAGCGCTGCGGCAAAGTCCAGCTTCATCCGGTCAAAGCAGTCTTCCCATCGGATGGGGCCGCCGTACTGCGTGCGAAGTAGCGCATAGCGCTCCATCAACCCGGGCTCCAAGAAGTCACGCGTGAGTCGCTCGTCGGCATGCCTGCGTGTCGCGGCCCAGGGTTTGGTCTTGGTCTTGCGCCATGCCAGCATGTCAGGCCACATGCGCATGACGAGCACGCTGCTCGGTTCGAAGGCATAGAGCTTGCCGTTCTTCCAGGCCAGGCCACGTCGCCAGTCAGGGGTCTTCATGAGTAATCTCAGGTGCAGCTCGGGGCTCTCAGCATGGCCACGGTAGCGACGCATTGAGTCGCCTTGCAAAGAGGCTTCGCGGCCTGGAAGTAGCGCCGACCGACACGTCCACAGACGACGCAATGTGTCGCCTAAGTAGCCACAGTGAAGGCTCTGCCAAACACTGGAGGCCCGATGGCCGACCTGATCTCAAGCGCTATGACCTTACTACTTGGCGCTCAGCGAATCGCTGTTTTCAGCGGCGCGGGCCTTTCTGCAGACAGCGGCCTGGCCACGTTTCGAGACGCAGACAACGGACGCTGGAATCAAGTCGATGTGGCCACGCAGTTCGCCTTCAAGACGAACCGCAATGCGGTCTGGACGCACTACGAGCACCGGCGCAGGGAGGCGCTTCGCTGAGCCGCATGCCGGTCACCTTGCCTTGACGCGACTCCAGGCAGCGGGCCGCCTGCTCGGTTGCATCACGCAGAACGTCGATGACTTGCACGAGCGAGCCGGCCACGTCCCGGTTCACCACCTGCATGGCAGCTTGTTCGCGCCGCGATGCGTACGCTGCAATGCAGCCTATGCGGAGCCGCTGCCTCTCTTGGGCCAGATTCCGGATGTTGTTCACGCTCCCCCCTCATGTAGACACTGCCGACGCGGGGTCATCCGGCCTGGCGTCGTCTGGTTCGGTGAACGCCTGCCGCGAGATGCATGGGCTGCTGCGAAGGAGCTGATGGCTCGCTGCGATGCGGTCCTGATTCTCGGAACTGCAGGGCAGGTGAAGCCGGCGGCGGACCTGCCTCACATCGCACGACGGGCAGGCAAGCCCATCGTGGTCATCGACCCTGCCCCGCCCACTATCTGGGACGACGCGTACACCGTGTCGATCGTTGGCCATGCATCTGAAGTCTTGCCGATGTTGATCGACCAAATCTTGCTGGAGAAGGCTTGATGCCAATCGAAATCATCCCGGAACAACGAGAGGGACTGCGGATCGGCCTGCTGGCCGCCAACGGCTGCCAAGCTCGCGTTCTGCGCCGCTTGCAGCCTAAGGTTTCCCTCGCAGCAAAGGACACGCTGACAGCAGTACCCAACCCCGACGAGGCGCGCAGCCAGTTCGATCTGGTGTTCGAGCTTCATCGGAGCCACTGGCGCCTGGTCGAGCCTGCCAATGCGCCCAGTCAGGCCGGGATCTGGCACCACCCGGATGACGGCTTGCCGGTAGTCGCGTCGGCCATCGCTGCCGCTCGGTGGCTCTCGGCCATGCTGCATCGCGAGATTGGTACGGCGCTGGAGTTTGCAGATGTCAGCACCTGGCTCCGCGCCGGCGGGGAGTTGCAATGGCGGCGAATCTCCAGCGATCCCGTCTGCGTGGATGACATCGTTCTCGACAAAGCGGAGTGGCTGGTCGGACCGCTGAGCCATCATCAGTTGCTCGACCTCAGCCTACCCCTGCGCCGAGGCGCACGGAGGCAGTTCATGGCCCTGCAAGAAGCCTTGCAGGCGCTGCTGCCCAATCCCGCAGGGACTTGGGTGCTCCACCCCTGGGGCGAGATGGACCCTAACGCGTGGCCAAGCGCAAGAGGGCTCTACATGGTCCTGCACAACAGGCCGTGCCCATCAGAATCCGCGTTCCGCGAATGTCCAGACTGGGAGGATGGTGAATGACCGACCGCGCGGCCAATCACGACACTCTGCGACTGACGCTGGCCATCCTCGACCGACTTGATGAGGTTTCAGCAATCTCCGCCCCCGAGTTGCAGCGTCAACTTGCCAGCGAGTTCGACCGGGATCTGCGCACCTACCAGCGCCTGCTCAAGATGTTGGCCGAGCAAGGATTGGCCGTGGTTCAGGGCAACGACCGGCCGCTCGCTTACCGACGCAACCGTCGAGGCGCACACCACGCCCATCCACTGACGGCGGAGGAGGGCTTATTCCTGCAGCTTGCCCAGAGGCAGTTAGGCCCCTTGCTGCCGCCGTCCATGGCGCAACGTCTGCAGGGACTGTTCAACCGCGCACACATGGCCCTCATGCCACCGCCGCTTCCCGGTTCAGCCGCGCGCTCGCGCAGCAGCAAGAAAGCCGATCCGGAGCGTGAGCGGCGCTGGGCTCGCAAAGTGGGCGTGGCCCCCTTGGGTTTGCCCCTCTTGCCGCCTGAGGTCGACCCGCAGGTCAGTGACACCGTCGCCGAGGCCCTTTACCGCGATGAGTACCTCGACATCGACTACCTGCCTGCCAGCGGCCGTCGCCAAATTGTCACCGACCGCCGTAATGGAGCCACCGATGTTCGGCGTAATGGAGCCAGCAACAGGTGGGTAGAACGACACCCCGAGGGGGTTTAGGACGGGGTGGATTTTGAGGGTTTCGGGGTGCTGATCGAC
>JAFLDE010000182.1 GCA_017302655.1 Burkholderiales bacterium | reverse complement strand
TATCGCCTGAAATATTGGAGTTGGAATGGCAGCCCAGCAAAAAACCGCCATCTGGCATTTCCAGCAGGGTAAAGAGTTCGTCCTGAAACAGGCCGCCAAAGGTTTTGTCCCATAACAATTGTCCTTGGAAGAGGCGTCGGCGGCCAAGCCATCCGGGCCATCCATGCGCACCGACAGCGTGCCCACGAGGCGGCGGCCGTCGTGAGCTTCCAGCGTGGTCAGGCCGGGCTCCGGACTGCCCGCCGGCCCGACCCGCAGACCGCGCTGACCGTAACGCCGACCCACCAGGTTCTGGCTGCGCCGCCAGCCGATCAGGTTGCGGATGCGCTCGATGGCCGGACGTTCGGCCTCTTGCCGCCGCTCGCCCACGACCGGTGCCCTGCTCGGTGTCCAGCCGGACATCAGCCAGGCGGCTGCCGCCTTGGCACCACCCACCCAGCGACTGTCGACAAACACACTCGTCATGCCTCGGCCTCGTCAATCCCCTTGAAGGGGGGCGCAGTCTAGCCAGCCTGCAAACAAAAGCCGTGACACCCGGTAACGGATGACACGGCTTGGGAGCACAGCGTCAGGCCGCGACCTCGGTCGCGACCTTTGGCATTCAAGCGGCTTGAACGCGCTTGTTGGCCAAACGGCCCATGTTGCTCATGGACATGCGGTGCATTTCCAGCAGTTGCAGCAGGCCGGCGCGGTGGAACTCGACCACCTTGGCGTCGGGCAGTTGCATCAGCTTGTCGTGGTTCACGGCCAGGAAGCCTTCCACCTCGACCTTGGGCTGACCGTCCACCGTGGCTTCGAAGCGCATCGGCTCGAGCACGCCGGACTCATCCAGCATCGCGCAGACCTTGCGCGTGCGCTCGACCTCGGCCTCGTAGGTCTCCAGGAACTTCACCAGGTTCTTCAGCAGTTCAGTCGGCTCGCCCTGGTCGTCGAACAGGCGCTCGCCGGCTTCCTTGCCGAAGGCCTCCCACTGTTCGTCGATGCAGATGACCAGCGACTCGTCGCTTTCATCCAGACGCGCCATCGAGAACGGGTAGCGGCGCAGGTAGGCCGGCGCGTACTCGCCAGTGAAGCGCTTCTCGCTGTTGATGAAGTTGTTCTCGCCGGACAGCAGGCCCATCACGGCCAGCGGAGCCAACGGAGCGGCCTGGCCGTCCTTGGTTTCACCGGTGCGCACGAACACGATGGGGAACTCGCGGCAGGCTTCGGCGAACTCGACGGCGTTCAGGAACACCGAGTTCATGCCTACGGCCTGGCCGAGTTGCGTCCAGTCGGTGCGCATGCGCAGCTCGCGGTGCGCGACACGGTCCAGCGGTACCAGGGTGCGGTACATCGGGGGGAATTTCATGGGGATCTCTCTTGGTTCTGTAGCCGGATTCAGGACGGGCGCGAGATCGCGGTGACGAGCACCTTGTCCACGCGCTTGCCATCAAGGTCGACGACCTCGAAGCGCCAGTCCTCCCACTCCACCGCGTCGGCCGTGCGCGGTAGGCGGCCCAGCAACAGCATGATCATGCCGGCCAGGGTGTTGTATCGCCCGCGGTCTTCATCGGGCAATTCCTTCAATTCCAGGCGGTCCTTCAGCTCGTGGATGGGGATGAGCCCATCCATCAGCCAACTGCCATCCGCGCGCTCGGTGGCCCAACTGTCGCCGTCGCTGGGCGCGTTGAACTCGCCGGCGATGGCTTCGAGCAGGTCGCGCAGGGAGATCACGCCCTGCACCTCGCCGTACTCGTCGACCACGAAGACGAGCTTGGCGTCGCTGGCGCGGAAGTGTTCGAGCAGTTCCATGCCCGAGAGGGTCTCGGGCACGAAGACGGTGGCTTCCAGCTTGGCGGTCAGGTCCAGCGGCGCGCCGGCCAGCAGGCCCTCCAGCAGGCCTTGCGCGCTGACCACGCCGAGGATCTCGCTGAGCCCGCCACGGCACACCGGGAAGCGGGAGTGACCATGCTCGCGCAGCAGCGCCAGTACCTGCTCGGGCGTGGCGTCGGCCTCCAGCCAGGCGATCTCGGCGCGCGGGATCATCATCGAGCCGACCTGGCGATCGTCGAGGCGGAACACATTGCGCACCATCTGGTGCTCGGCTTCCTCGATGACGCCGGCGTCCAGCCCTTCCTCCAGGCTGGCGGCAATTTCCTCGGTGGTGACGTTGCGCTGACCGGAGTCGCGCAGGCCCAGCAGACGCAGGGTGGCTTCGGTGAAGAAGGTGAGGGTCTTCACGAAGGGGCGGGTCAGCGTCGAGATCGCTTCCATGGGCCGAGCCACCACGCGGGCGATCAGCTCCGGATAGAGCTGCCCGAGGCGTTTGGGCACCAGCTCGCCGAACACGATAGTCACGAAGGTGATGCACACCACCACCAGGCCGGTGGCCGTGAGGTTGGCGCTGCGTTCGTTGAAGACCGCGAAGTTCGCCTCCAGCCATTCCGACAAGGGTCCGGCGAACGCCGCCTCACCGACGATGCCGTTGAGCACGCCGATCGAGGTGATGCCGATCTGGATCGTTGAGAGAAACTTGGTCGGGTTGTCGTGCAGGGCCAGCGCCGCTGCAGCCCCGGACTCCCCCGCCTCCACCATCACCTGCAGGCGCGCCTTGCGCGCTGCGGTAAGGGCCATTTCCGACATGGCGAACCAGCCATTCAGCAGGATCAGGAACAGGAGTAATGCGGTATCCATCGGGCCAACAAAAAGCCGCAGGTGCTGCGGCAAAGGGCGGCGATTGTCTCAGGAACAATCCGCAGCTCTATGAAATGGCTGATCGGGGATATCCAGGGCTGCGACGGCGCACTGGGCCGGCTGCTCGACGCGCTGGGCTTTTCGCCCTCGCGCGACGAGCTGTTCTGCCTGGGCGATCTGGTCAACCGGGGACCGGACTCCGCCGCCACCCTGCGCCAGCTGATGCGCCTGGGTGCCCGCTCGGTGCTCGGCAACCACGACCTGCACCTGCTCGCGGTGGCCGCCGGTGTGCGCCCCCAGCACGCGAGCGACACGCTGGACGGCCTGCTCGCCGCGCCGGACGCAGAGGCGTTGATGGATTGGCTGCGTGCCCAGCCGCTGACGCTCGAAACCGAAGGCTGGTTGCTCGTTCATGCCGGGCTGCTGCCCGCCTGGGATCGTGTGCAGGCGCTGCAACTGGGTGCTGAACTGCAGGCGTTGATGGCCGGCCCAGGCTGGAAGGGGTTTCTGCCTCATATGTACGGCAACCAGCCCGACGCCTGGCATGAGGGCTTGCAAGGCTTCGACCGCTGGCGGGTGGTCATCAACGCCTGCACGCGCCTGCGTTTCGTCACGCCCCAAGGTCGCATGGACTTCAAGACCAAGGAGGGCGCAGAAGCTGCTCCGGCCGGCCATCGCCCCTGGTTCGACATCGAAGGTCGCCGCAGCGCAGGCCAGCCCATCGCCTTCGGCCACTGGAGCACGCTGGGCCTCATCAACCGGCCCGACCTGCTGGCGCTGGACACCGGCTGTGTCTGGGGGGGCTGTCTGACGGCCGTCCGCATTGACGGCGGTCGCCGGGAGGTCGTGCAAGTTCGTTGCGACCAGGCCCAGGTGCCCGGCACAGTGTGAGAATGCGCGCCCTTCGGCACGGCTTGGGGGAGTGGTTTAACCCAGCAGTCTTGCTCGGCACGCGGCAGCGGGCCGGACATCGAGGCGCAGCCTCGATGGCGAAACGGGATGATGGAAGGACGGACGCGGAGGCTTGGGGGAGTGGTTTAACCCAGCAGTCTTGCTCGGCACGCGGCAGCGGGCCGGACATCGAGGCGCAGCCTCGATGGCGAAACGGGATGATGGAAGGACGGACGCGGAGGCTTGGGGGAGTGGTTTAACCCAGCAGTCTTGCTCGGCACGCGGCAGCGGGCCGGACATCGAGGCGCAGCCTCGATGGCGAAACGGGATGATGGAAGGACGGACGCGGAGGCTTGGGGGAGTGGTT
>JAFLDE010000181.1 GCA_017302655.1 Burkholderiales bacterium | reverse complement strand
GGCCAAGGCCCCCGCAGCCCAGGTCGTCAGGCTGGCCGGCATGGCAGGCCAGGCAGCCAGCACGCGGAGTATCACCACCGCCTGCAATAGCACAAGCAGCCACCATTCGGCAGCGCTGAGCGCCTGAGCGCGTCCGATCTCGGCCGCCGCGGCGCGCGATCCCATGGTCAGCCACAGTCCGCCCATGAAGCCCAGCGCCAGCACATGCAAGGCCAGGGAGTTGCCCATCGGCCAGCGGCACAGCAGCCCCATACCGTCGAGCAACAGCCCCACGCTCCCCCACGCTGCGGCCACCAGCGTCCAGCCGGTCACACGATTGTGCCGCTGCGGTTGACGACGCCGATCCAGGCCGCTGGCCAGGAGCGCCAAGCCCATCGTCAACTGGATCGTCCCAGTTGCGCAACGCAGCAGTGGCAGGTCTGTCGCGGGGTCAGCCCCGGCTGTGCCGGCCCGCAGCAGCAACAGCGCCAGCACCCAACCCAGCCAAGGCCGCACCAGCGCGGTCATCCGATCCAGCGCCACGACAAAGCACGGCAGCAATCCGCCCCAGAAGCCCGCCAAGGTCGCTGCGTGCAGCCCAGGCCCCGGTGCCGACAACAGCGCCGCCGTGGCCCAGCCGATCGTCAGCGTCAGCACACCCAGGGAAGCACCCACCGCCACCGCATGCAGGCGGTCCTGCGACTGGCTGGTGGCACAGGCGCGTGCATGGTCGAGCGACCAGACCATCAGTGCCAGGGCCAGAGCGCCCATCCCAAGTATCAACAACGGTGGCAAGCGGCTGCTGGCCAGCACAGCAAGCACGCCACCCATGTGAACCAGGGCCCAGGTTCGCCATCGGCTTGAATCAGGCACCGGCAGATCGAGCCAGCGCGGCCGCACCGCGGCCAGAAACCCTGCCACGAAGGGCGGCAGGAAGCCCCAGACCATCAACAGACCGTGCAGGTCTGGCCGCAACACGGTGGCACCCGCCCAACTCAGCCACCACCAAACGCTCAAGGCCAGCCAGCACAGGCCGCCGACCACCAGTTGAACGCGCAGCGGCGTGGCCAGCATGGCCGACAGCTGCCACCTCGGCATCGTCTGCGAAGTGGCCCGGGGCAACATCGCCGCCTCGCTGCTGGCCCGTCAGCCGCCACAGCAGCCACAGCAACTGCGGCCCGGCTCTCTGCGCGCCATGCGCACTCGCCAGGACTGTGCATCGACCTGAAGGGGCTCCCAGACAACCAGTCCCGGCCATTGGGCTTGCAGGTCCATCTGGTAGTCCAGGGGCGCCTGATCGTCCTGCACCTCCAGTTGCCCACCGGGAGGCAGCGTCTCAAAGGCCTTGAGCAGCGCCGGACGACGCTCTGGCAAGGGCAGATCACGCAGATCGACAAGCGCAGCGCAGGTGCGTGTTGAAGCTGTATTCATGATGTATCTATGTTGAGATCGGTGATCGGATGGCGTAGTCAAGCCCCTTCAGGGACAGGGCCACGCCGACTTCTTTCAGGACTGAACCGCACGTTCATCAGCGCGGCCACAACGGACCAACCGCCTCCAGCGTGCTCTTGACCGCCAGGGCCAGTGCCGTGTCGCCCTGCATCAGCAGGCGACCCTCGAAGAACAGACGATCAGCGTCGGCTTGTCCCGTGCACAGGGCCCAGAAGGCGGCCGCATCGGCCCGCACGGCGGCACGCACTGGCGCCGACGCCGACCGAAAGCCACCCGGACCCAACTGCAGGCGCACGCGCAGGCCCCAGTCGACGGCCTCGACCTCGATCGTAGCGCCCTGCAGGCAGCGGCGCTGGTCGATGTCAAGACGCGGCCATAGCAAATGGTTCAGCATCCGAGCCGCCAGCACCGACGGTGGCGCCACCGGCAGTCGACGCAGCACAGGCGCCAGATGGGACCAGCGCGGCGAGGGCACCCGCAGACCACCGAAGGAGCTGCTCATCGCCCGTCCTCCCCACCCTCGGCCGTGGCCACCTCGGCCATGCCCGCCCGCGCCACCGCAAAACCGTGTGCCAACGAGCCCGGCAGGGACAGCCGACCCAGCTCGCGCAGCGCCGCACTGGCGTCGATCGATTGGCGCAGTGCGGCGTCGAACAGGCGGATGACCTCGTCAAAATGGCGGCTGCAGGGCTGTAGCCTCAGGCGCTGAACCTGATGCTGCCGAACCAGGTTCAGGTCTCCCAGCAGGCAGTGCAGCGCGGCCGACTGCACCTGAGTGCCATTCAGCGCCAGAAAGGCTGCGCCCTCTTGGCTGCTCAGCAACAGGCCGTCGGGATCCTGCCGGCACACGTACTGGCAGTCGTCCTTGCGGCGGTGGTGGTGACGCGCCGTGAAGCAACGTGCCGAGAAGGCCAGAGGCAGCCGACCGAACGCAAATACCTCCACCGGCAGCTCAGGCGCACCGCGCCGGATCGCCGGAACGGCACTCAGGGGCAACTCGGCCGGCAACACCCAACCAACACATCCGTCCTGCGCCCACTCGGCCAAGGCATCCAGGTTGTAGACGTTGACGTGCGGCCCCAGATGAAAACCCCGGCGCTGCGGCGCGAGATCGCAGGCCATGGCCAGCGCCGCCACCGCGCTCGCGTCGCCCGCCTCCACTTCAAACTCGTCCTGTTCGACCAGGCGCCGCATGGCCCGCTGCTCGGGCTCGTCCATCAGCAAGGGCAGAGTCGACAGACGAACCTGCTTGCCGGCCGACCGCAGATCGCGCGCCAGCGCCAGCCAATCATCAAGGCTCCACTCATTGCGGCGGGAGCAGGTGACCTCGCCGAGCACCACGGTCTGGGCAGGCCCGTCGGCCACGTCGGCGTAGAAGTCCATCACGCTGGTCCGAGGCCACCAGTAAGCCAGAGGCGCCACGGTGAGGGTGATCGGCGCCGGCGTGCCGGCCAAGGCTGTGTTCACCATCGACGCCCTCATCGCCAGGGCCGATCAAAAGCGCCAAGCGTTGTCTGGCTGCCCTCGGTCCACGGCGCCAGCCGCCGTAGCCACGCAGGTTGAACATGGAAGCGCTGGCCGGAGCACGCCAGGTCGATCGCCTCGCGCCAGACCCGCGTCACATCGGCAACATAGGCGGGACTGCGCTGACGGCCTTCGATCTTGATGGCGCGCACCCCCGCGTCGATCAGGCCCGGCAGCAATGCCACGGTGTTCAGGCTGGTGGGCTCCTCCATGGCGTAGTCGCGCTCGCCGTCGACCACAAAGCGACCTTTGCACAGCGTGGGATAGCCCCGCGGCTCGCCGGGGCCGTAGTCGTCGATCAGAACGCCTTCAAGACGGGACAGGACGTGGTCACCCTGTTCCTCCCAGCGGACGGACTCCGCCGGCGAGCACACGCCGTGCGTGTTGGGCGAGCGCCCGGTAACCCAGGACGACAGGGCGCAGCGGCCCTCCACCATCACACACAGGCTGCCAAAGCCGAACACTTCGATCTCGACCTCGGTGGCTGTACACAGGCGCTGAACCTGCTGCAGGGTCAGCACGCGCGGCAGCACGGCGCGCCGGATGCGGTAGCGACGGCGGTAGTACGCCAGGGCCTCGGCGGTGGTCGCCGAGGCCTGCACGGACAGATGCAGAGCCCGATCCGGGTGACTGCGCGCCGCATAGCCCAGCAGTCCAATGTCGGCAATGATCAGTGCGTCGATACCCAGCGCGTCTGCCAGATCGACTGCGCGCCGCCAAGGCGCCGCGTCGTCGGCGCGCGGATAGGTGTTCAGCGCCATCAGCACCTGCACCCCTCGGGCATGGGCATAGCGCAGCCCTTCACGCACCTGGTCCACATCGAAGTTCAGGCCACCAAAGTTGCGCGCATTGGTAGCGTCGCGCAGGCCCAGGTAGACCGCGTCGGCACCGGCATCGACAGCCAGTTGGAGGGCTCGCAACGAGCCTGCTGGACACACCAGCTGAGGTACGGAAGGGGGCGGTCTCATGGATGATTCGAGGCAGCGAAGC
>JAFLDE010000180.1 GCA_017302655.1 Burkholderiales bacterium | reverse complement strand
CGCCGGCCTGCAGGACCGCCCCTACCCACAGGCCAGGCGCCTGGCATCCGCGCTGGCCGCCGCGCTTGCCGTGGACAGCGCCACATTGAGCGGGCCGCTGCTGGCGGCGGGGGCCACGGGTGAGGCCATCGGCCGGGTCATCCAGCAGGCTCGCCTGCGTGCGGTGGCGGACGCGATCCAGGTCAAGGACGATTCGGCCGACGCCCCCTATGCTCCCGCCCCATGACCGCCCTCGCCTGGACCGATGCGCTGCAGTTGCAGCATGAAGAACTCGACCGCACGCACGAGGAGTTCGTGCAGTTGCTGAACGAGGTCGAAGCCGCCCTGCCCGATCAGCCGTGGGACGCCTTCCAGCGCCTGCTCGCCCACACCGAAGCGCACTTCGCGATGGAAGAGGGCTGGATGCAACAGCTGGGCTTCGAACCCGAGAACTGCCATTCGCGCCAGCACACGATGGTGCTGGAGCTGATGCGCGAGGTCGGCACGCGCTACCAGGCCGGTGAGCACGAACCGCTGGAACGCCTGGTGCCGGCTTTGGCCGAATGGTTCCCCCAGCACGCGGAGATGATGGACGCGGCGCTGGTGTTCACCTTGCAGCAGCAGGGTGCGGCGGCCTGATCCGCCCCCCTGCAGCCCTTCAGCCCTTCAGCCCTTCAGCCCTTCAGCCCTTCAGCTCGGCCCCGCCACGCTGCCGGATCTCGTCCGTCGACAAGCCCTTCCCGCACCAACCGGCCACCCGTCTGGCCGACTGCGACATGCCGTGCTTGGACGGGCCGGCGCCCTCGCCGCTGAGCACCTCGACCGGCAGGCCCACGGCACGGGCCCGGTCGGCCAGCAGCAGTTGCATGGTCCAGGGGGTGTTGGTGTCGCCGGGGCTGCCGACCACGAAGACGCGCAGGGCCGGGTGCTTGCCCGCCTTGGCCAGGGTGTCGAGCGGCTCGTAGGAATCGGCGTGGCCGGTGGAGTCGACGGTCCAGCCGCGCAGCCACCAGCGCACCTTGGGCGAGCTGACGGCCGAGGCGGGTACGGCGCAGACGATGTCCGAGCGGTCGCCGAGCAAGGCGGCGGTGACATGCCCGCCGCCGCTCTGCCCGGCCACCACCCACTCCTGGATGCCGTAGCGCGCCTTCAGGGCATCCAGCGCAGCAGAGATCTGCAGCGACTCGCCCCGCCGGCGACGTTGCATGTGCTCGCCCGAGGAGCCGTGCGTGCCCGGTCGGCCGATGAACAGGTAAGGCATGCCGATCTGCCTTGCCCACTGCTCGGCCTGCTCCTGCAAGGTGGCGTCGGTGAGCTTGAGGTAGTCCGGGGAGGTGGCGGTGCCGGTCCACACGTCGCCATGGAAAAACACCAGCACGCGGGGTGTCGGGCCTTGCGCAGCGAAGCCAGCCTTCCAATAGCGGAGGCAGACATTTCCCTGCATGGCCGAGGGCGCCCACACCGCATAGCGCACCTGCGCACATTGCGCCTGCGTGGCCTGCACGCCACGCTGCACGCCCTCGTCGCTGAGGCGAAAGTCCGGTGTGAAGGGCAGCATGGATGGTCTGGCGGGGCCTTCGGACACGCTGCTGCAGCCGCAGAGCAGAGCCAACGGGACCAGCAAGGCGGCAAGCGCGCTGGCCTTCGAGTGCGAGGAAGGTGGCATGGTGGCGCTGGAGGGGATGAGGGCCCCATGCTGCCACCCGGCGCGTGCTTCTCAAGCCGAACGGGCTTTGCCCGGCATCCTGCCCCCTGCCGGGGGCGGGCTGGACGCGGCCCGGCCCTGGGAGGTGCTCAGAGCCCGGCCAGCCTCTCGGTGAAGCGCGGCTTGGCGCGGTACTCCAGCTTCAGCCAGGCCAGGTAGAGGCCGCGCGCGCCGGGGTCCTGGCGGCGGGTGATCTCGGCCACCAGGCGCAGCGCCTGCGTGTACGGGCTGCCGCTAGTCGCCATCTGCCGCTGCAGTAGGGGTTTCAGCAACTCGGCGGCGATGCCGTGGTGGGCCTCGGGCAGGGCCAGGGCGAAATCCTGCAGGGACTGGTCCTGGCTGCGACCGCCAGCGGCCAGCCAGGCCAGGGCGTCGCTCCAGCGCTGCTCGTGGCGCCAGAGGTCCAGCTTCACGCCGCCCACCCAGCCCTCCGTGTAGTCGTTGCCGGTGACGGCCCAGGCGTCGAGCAGCGCCCACAGGCGCTCGCGCGCCGTGGCCTCAAGGTGGCCAACCTGAAGGGCGGCGCGCAGGCAGGACAGGTAGCCGCTCAGGCTGGGCTCGCGCGCGAAGTCCTCCTCGCGCTGGGCCAGAGCCTCGGCATCCCAGCCGTCGGCCTCCCAGGCTTGCAGGCGAAGCTCGCGCAAGCGTGGCTGCTGCGGGTAGCGCTGGCAAGCCACCTCCACGGCGGCCAGGGCCTCGCGGGGCTTGCCCTGGCGCTGCAGTTCCTCCACCAGGTCGATGTGATCGTGCTCGTCGCGCAGGGCCTCGCGCAGCAAGGCCAGCGCGGCAGCGAGGTCGCCGGTCGCCTGGTGGAAGGCGAGCAAGAGCCGCTTGCTGCCGAAGCGCGAGCCCCAGGCGTCGCTGGACGCCTGGTCGCGCGCCCAGGCGGCGGCGCACAGCTCGCCGAAGCGGCGGCCCGCCTCGGGGCCGGCGGCGTGCAAGAGCGCGGGCAGGTCGAAGTGGTCGTGCGCGTCGGCGCTCAGCAGCTCGTGCAGCCGCTTGCCGAAGGCGGCCGGCTGAGGTCCGGCGGCCCGCAGCGCGGCCAGATAAGCGGTGGCCAACTGCTGCATCAGCAAGCCGATGTGGCCGTCGCTGTCGTCGGCCTGCGCCCAGACCTTGCGCAGCTTGCTCAGCGCCCAGTCGGCCGCGCCCAGGGCGATCTCGGGCCGCTGCGCGGTCCAACCAGCGAGCAGGGTGAGCACGCCCTCGGCCTTGCGCACATAGGCGCCCACTCGCCGCCACTCGTAGAGGTCGCGTGGCGCGGCAAGCACGGCCGTGACGGCTTTTTTGGCGCTGGCCAGGTCGTTGACCGGCAGGCTGGCGCGCTGCCAGGTGCGGATGGCGCCCTCGAGCTGCGGGCTCTGTTCGGCCTGGGCGATGAGGAAGGCGGCCAGCTGCGCGCTGCTTTGCGCGCGCAGGAAGGCGGGCCAGTCCTGGGCCTCGACGGCCTCAAGCGCATCAGCCGGCAGCAGGGCCTCACCGGCCAACCGCGATCGCCAGGCCAGCGCCATGGCCGCCTGGTGCTTGCAGGCACTGCCGTCGGCCGCGTAGACGCACTCGCACTGCCCGCGCAGGCGCGTGCCCGGAGCGTGCCACAGGCGCACGGCGTACGGCGCCTCACTGCCCGGCACCTGCGCCGAGGCGGCGCGCTGCGCACCGTCCTCGGTGAGCTGCAAGTCGCTCACCTGGGCGGCCAGCTGGCGCCCGCGGTCGAGCACACGGGGCTCGAAATGGCGTTGCAGCTCGGCGTCGGTCAGCGCCTGCAGCAGCGCGTCCTCGCTCGAGCCCTCGTTCATACCGCTGCAACACCTGCCGCCGCCAATGCGATGAAGACCAGGCCGATGAGGAACCAGTGCAGCACGGCCAGCACCGCCCCGCGCGCCAGCGTGGACGGCCAGCCCGAGCCGTTCACACGCCGCAGCGCCAGCAGCGGGTAGAGGTTGCTCCAGGCCCAGATCACGAACAAGGCTGAGCTGAAGGCCTGCAGCATGACGACGAGCATCAGCATCAGGTACCAGGCCGCGTGCAGGTGCATGGCGAAGAGGAAGTGCGCGCCGTACACGACGCGCGGGTAGAGCAGCTTGAGCAGCCCGGCGAAGAAGGGCAGCGAGATCAGCACCGCGTAGGGGGCCAGCGACAGCATGGTGCTCTTCAGTTGCAGCCAGGCGGCGTCGCGGTTTTCGGCGAAGCGCTTCTCGAAGCGCTCCAGCGGCACACGCAGCGCGCTGGGCAGCTGCTCGCGGTTGGCCGCATCCATGACCACCGGCGCCTGCTGCCAACGTTGCCCCTGTGCGCCCGCGCGCACCGATT
>JAFLDE010000018.1 GCA_017302655.1 Burkholderiales bacterium | reverse complement strand
GACGTCCATGATCCTGCTCCTGTGGGTGACCGAGGCGGATTGCCTCGATGACCAACATCGCAGAGATGGGCGCTCAGCGAACGTCCTCGGTCGGGCCGGAGCGACTACCGCGCGAGCGGTTTAGTCCTGCGAGCAGTGCCTGCCGTTCGGCCAATGCGCGATGGACGCGCTCGCGCTCGGTGGCTTCGACCTGCAGCAGCTGGTTGGCGCTGTCTAGTTCAGCGGTGCGCGAAGCGACCTCCTCACGCAAGGTCACGCTCCAGCGTCTGAGCACCTCATCGCGCCTGCCACGCGCGGCAAGCAGCGCTGTGAGCAGCGCGGTAATCGCCAATCCCAGCACCAGGCTGCCGGCTTGCCAGGCGCTGATCCGAAGGCCGGGGGAGGCGCGGGTGTCGGTGGTCAGGGCCCAGTCCACCTGGCCCAGACGCAAGGACTGGCTGCTGCGCTCGCGCCGCGGCACGCTGCGCTGCCATGCGGCTGCGGCGTCTGCATCCAGTTCGCGCACCGTTTGACCCTGCACAGCCAGCGCACGGCGGGCCTCGCCTTGGGCGCTCACCAGCATAGGAAACTGCAGGCCGCTGGAGCCGCGCAGCGTGGCTTGCAGCAGGGGCGCCAGCTGGATGCTCACGGAGACCAGTCCGGTCGCCTGGGGCGAGGCGCGACCGTCGTCGAGCCGCTCAAAAACGGGCTGGTACAGCAACATGCCCCATTCAGTGCCGCTGGCGTAGAGCAGGTCGTCCAGGATGTGCGTGGCAGCCATGCGCTGCTGTGCCACCGCGCGTTCGATGGCCGGGCGCCGCAGCGGGTCGGCCCCCTCGTCCACACCCAGGCGAGATTCCTGACCCGCCAGCGGATTCAGCCACTCGACCGCCCAGTAGTCGGTCTGGACGGGCGCCCGGCGCATCGCGCCATCGGGTCCGAGGCTGCGCAGGTTCTGCTGCATTCGCTCTTCGAAAGCACCCCGCTGGGTGAATGGCAAAGCCCGCAGGAAAGCGAAGCCACTCACCCAGTCATGGGCCAGCCGCAGGGCGGTGGCATGGTGGTCGAAGTCATCTGCGTCTGGGCGGTTGCGGTAAAAGAGCGCAGCGAGCTGTCCGAGGTCGGCCTCAGCCAGCGCGGCTTGGTTGCGCAAGCTCTGGGCGAACTCACGCAGCTCGGCGCCGGCACGCTCGCGCGCTTGCAGGCGCTCCAGATGGCCGATCAAGGCCGTGGTCGCCAGGCTCAGGCCCAGGCCCATAGCCAGCGTGGGAAAGGTGAGATTGCCCAGCAGGTGCTGGCGCATGCCACCGTGCAACAGCGCAAGCAGCAGCGGCGTGACGATGAGCATGCCCGCGACGTCGCCCACCCACCAGTGCAGCATGCTGGTCGCGAGCTCCGGCGTCTCCAGCATGCCGAACAGCCAGCGCAGCAGCGGACCTGCGCTCGCAGCGATCAAGCAGCCCAGCGGCACGACCACCACAAAACGCAAGGCAAAGCGCGAGCCGGGCTGTTCGATGGCCTGCCGCCAAGGGCCCAGTGCCAGGCTGGTGATGAACCACTGAAGGGCCGAGGCCAATCGCATGGACAGCGGGAGCACCAAGCCCTGCATGAGGCCCATGTCTGTCTGCCATGCGGTCCATAAGGCCTGCGCCATGGCTCCAAACAGCAGGCCAGGGAGCACCGAGCCGCCCCAGGCCATCACAAAGGCCAGTGCCACACCGTTGGGCGGCCACAGGGCACTGGCGCCACCCAGCGACAGTTGGGCACCCAGCGCACCAGACAGCCACATGGCCAGCGCCGCAACAGCGTTGAGCAGCAGCCAAGCCGGTAGCGTCTGGGGGCGCCAGTCGGCGATGCGCAGCCAGCGCATCGGCAAGGCGTTGGGCGCAGTGGCAGCGTGGGCTTCGGTCATGAGAGGGGCATGCTAGAGGAGCCGAGACGGCGCGCTCCCTACAATCTGCACCCTTCATTCGTCACCATCAGCTGCCATGTCGCTCCCGCGCCTGCTCCCTCTGCTTGTGTCCGTTTGCGCCGCATCCAGCCTGGCTGCGCCGGCGGTCATCTTCGACATGGGCGGCAAGTTCGACAAGAGCTTCAACGAAAGCGCCTACCGCGGCGTGGAGCGCTGGAAGGCCGAGACCAAGCAGAACTACCTGGAGTTCGAGATCTCCAACGAGACCCAGCGCGTGCAGGCCCTTCGCCGCATGGCCGAACGCGGCGCCTCGCCCATCATCTCGATCGGCTTTGCGCAGGCCTCGGCGCTGGAACAGGTGGCCAAGCAGTTTCCGAAGACGCAGTTCGCGATCATTGACGGCAGCGTGAACCTGCCCAATGTGGCCTCGATCAACTTCAAGGAAGGCGAGGGCAGCTACCTGGCGGGTGCGCTGGCCGCCATGAAGAGCAAGAGCGGCAAGCTCGGCTTCGTCGGCGGCATGGACATCCCCCTGATCCGCAAGTTCCAGTGCGGCTACGAAGCCGGCGTGAAGGCGGTGAACCCGAAGGCCGAGCTCTTCGCCAACATGACCGGCACCACCGCCACCGCCTGGAACGACCCGACGCGCGGCGGTGAGTTGGCCAAGGCGCAGTTCGCCAAGGGCGTGGACGTGGTCTTCGCGGCGGCCGGCAATACCGGCTCGGGCGTCTACAGCGCGGCCAAGGATGCCGGCAAGCTGGCCATCGGCGTGGATAGCAACCAGAACCACCTGCAGCCCGGCACCATGCTCACCAGCATGGTCAAGCGCGTGGATGTGGCGGTGTACGGCGTGCTCAAAAACTTCAAGCCCGGTCCACAGCAGTTGGGCTTGAAGGAGGAGGGCGTGGGCCTGGCCATCGACGAGCACAACGACAAGCTGGTGCCGCAGGATCTGCGCAAGCGCCTGGATGGGCTGCGTGCCGACATCGTCGCCGGCAAAGTGAAAGTGCCTGACTACATGGTGAATCCGGCGGACTGCGCGAAGAAGTAAGCGCTACGGGGCGGCTGCAGCCGCCCTCGCCGCGGGCTCCGCCACGCGCGCGGCACGCAGCATCACCTGCAGCAGCACATCAGCGCCGGCGCTGATGTGCTCCGGCTGGGCGTCCTCGATCTCGTTGTGGCTGATGCCGTCCTTGCAGGGGATGAAGATCATGCCGGCCGGCGCCAGGCGGGCCATGTAGACGGCGTCGTGACCGGCGCCGGACACCGCGTCCATATGGCTGTGGCGCAGTTGCTGCGCCGCTTCGCGCACGGCACTCACGCAATCCGGGTGGAAGGGCTGGGCCGGGTAGCTGGACACCGGCGTGATCTCGATGGCCAGGCCCGTGCTGCTGGAAAGGCGCGCGGCCACAGCGCGGATGTCGGCATCCATCGCCTCGCACAGGGCGTCGGTGGCATTGCGCAGGTCGATGCTGAACTTGACCCGTCCGGGGATCACGTTGCGGCTGTTCGGGTGCACCTGCACCATGCCCACCGTGCCCCGTCCGTGCGGCGGGTGGCGGTGCGCGCAGGCCACCACCTCCTGCATCAGCTGCGTGGCCACCTGCAACGCGTCCTTGCGCAGGGCCATCGGGGTGGGTCCGGCGTGCGCTTCCATGCCGGTGACCACGCAGTCGTACCAGCGGATGCCCAGCACGCCGGTGACCACGCCGATGGTCTTTCCATGGTCCTCCAGCACCGGGCCTTGCTCGATGTGCGTCTCGAAGTAGGCGCCGATCGGGTGCTCGCCCGGGACTTGATCGCCGATGTAGCCGATACGCGCGAGTTCGTCGCGGACGGTCTTGCCCTCGGTGTCCTTGGCGGCATACGCGTGTTCCAGGGTGAAGGCCTTGGCGAACACGCCCGAGCCCATCATCACCGGCACGAAGCGCGAGCCTTCCTCATTGGTCCAGAACGCGACCTCGATCGGCGCTTCGGTCTCGATGCCGTGGTCGTTCAGCGTGCGCACCACCTCCAGGCCGGCCAGCACGCCGTAGTTGCCGTCGAACTTGCCGCCGGTGGGCTGGGTGTCGATGTGGCTGCCGGTGACGATGGGCGGCAGGCTGGGGTCGCGCCCCTCCCGGCGCATGAAGACGTTGCCGATCTGGTCCACGGTCACCGTCATGCCCGCCTCGCGTGCCCAGCGGCAGACTAGGTCGCGGCCCTGCCGGTCCAGGTCGGTGAGGGTCAGGCGGCAGACCCCGCCCTTGGGCGTGGCACCGATCTGCGCCAGCTCCATCAGCGAATCCCAGAGGCGTTGTCCGTTGATGCGCATCGTGTTCATGGCGGAGCTCCTAGCGCGCGACGGCGGTGGGCGCGTTCACTTCGGCACGCCGCTGCACGGCCTGGAAGTTCGGGCCGAAGGCCGGGCGCTTGATGTAACGGCCGACGCCGGCCTGGGCACGCAGATCGCCGTCGGCGTAGACGACGCGTCCCTGGCTGATGGTGTGGCTGGCCAGGCCGGTGACCGTGCGCCCCTCGAAGATGTTGAAGTCCACCTTCGAGCGGTGCGTACGGGCCGAGATCGTCTTGCTGGCCGACGGGTCCCAAAGCACCAGGTCGGCGTCGGCCCCCACCGCCACGCAGCCCTTGCGCGGGTAGAGGTTGAAGAGCTTGGCGCAGTTGGCGCTGGTGATGGCCACGAACTCGCTTGGGGTGAGCCGGCCCTGGCCGACCCCGGCGTCCCAGATCACGCTCATGCGTTCCTCGATGCCGCCGCAGCCGTTGGGGATCTTGCGGAAGTCCTCGCGCCCGGCGGCCTTCTGCGGCGCGCAGAAGGTGCAGTGGTCGGTGGCCGTGGTGTGCAGGCTGCCGGCCTGCAGCCCACGCCACAGGAAGTCCTGGTGGATCTTGGGCCGGAAGGGTGGGCTCATGACATGGGCGGCGGCGGTGGCGAAGTCAGGGTGCCGGTAGACGGAGTCGTCGATCACCAGATGCCCGGCCAGCACCTCGCCGTACACGCGTTGGCCGCGCGCGCGGGCGCGGGCGATGGCCTCGGCCGCCTCGATGCAGCTCACGTGCACGATGTAGATAGGCACGCCCAGCACGTCGGCGATGGCGATGGCGCGGTTGGCGGCTTCGCCCTCGACCATGGGCGGCCGCGACAGCGGGTGGCCCTCGGGGCCGGTGATGCCCATCTTGGCCACCTCGGCCTGCAGCAGGTAGACGAGCTCGCCGTTCTCGGCGTGCACGGTGGGCATGGCGCCCAGTTCCAGCGCGCGGCGGAAGCTGTTCACCAGGGTCTCGTCGTCGCACATGATGGCGTTCTTGTAGGCCATGAAGTGCTTGAAGCTGTTCACGCCCTCGTCGCGCACGAGCCGGCCCATGTCCTCGGCTACGCCCTCGCTCCACCAGGTCACTGCGACATGGAAGCCATGGTCGGCGGCTGACTTCTCGGCCCAGCCGCGCCATTGGCGGTAGGCGTCCATCAGCGGTTGCTGGGGGTCGGGGATGACGAAGTCGATGATCGAGGTGGTGCCGCCGGCCAGGCCCGCAGCGGTGCCGCTGAAGAAGTCGTCGGCGGTCACCGTGCCCATGAAGGGCAGTTGCATGTGCGTGTGCGGGTCGATGCCGCCGGGCATCAGCAGGCGGCCGCTGCCGTCCAGGCGTTCGCAGCCTGCCGGTGCTTCGCTCGCGGCTCTCTCGCCGATGGCGGCGATGCGGCCGTCCACGCAAAGCACGTCGGCGCGCTGTTCGCAGTCGGCATTGACGACGGTGGCGCCTTGGATCAGGAGTGCATTCATGCGGTCCTCCGGGCGGTCAGCAGATAAAGGGTGCCGGCCACGGCCAAGCTGAAGAACCAGCCGAAGTCGAACAGGGTGACGAGCATCGGAGGCACGGCGTCCTTGGCCAGCAGGCCCGACACGACCAGATAGCCGGGCAGGCAGGGCAGCACGCCGAGCAGGAAGGAGAGCACCGCGCGGCCGTTCCAGCCGCTGCCACCGTAGCCGTACTCGCCGTCCAGGCGGTAGAGGGCGTCCACGTCGAGTTGGCCCTTGCGCAGCAGGAAGTAGTCGGCCAGCAGGATGCCGGCCAGCGCGCCGAGCAGGGTGCCGTAGCCGCCTAGCCATGTGAACAGGTAGCCACCCGAAGTCGCCAGCAGCTTCCAAGGCATGAACAGCAGGCCGATGACGGCGGCGATGAGCCCTCCGGTGCGGAAACTGATGCGCCGCGGCGCTACCTGCGAGAAGTCGTAGGAGGGCGAGACCAGGTTGGCGGCCACGTTGGTCGTCAGGTTGGCCAGCAGGATGACGAGCAGGCCGATGCCTGCGGCCAGCGGTCCCATCTGTGTGAGCAGGCCGTCGGGGAAGAGCTGCGGCTTGCCGTAGGCAATGCTCGACACCGAGAAGCCGATCACGCCCACCAGCGAGAACAGCGCCATGGGCAGCGGCAGGCCGAGGGCCTGACCGACGACCTGATCGCGCTGGCTGCGCGCGAAGCGGGTGAAGTCGGGGATGTTGAGCGCCAGCGTGGCCCAGAAACCCACCAGGCCGGTGAGGGCCGCCCAGGTCTTGGGGCCGCCTTCCACCACCTTGGCCGGCAGTCCGAAGATCTGCTCGGCCGGCACCTTCATCAGCGCCCAGGCCACCAGGGCCAGCGAAGCCAGGATCATCAGCGGCGCGGCCACCACCTCGAGCACCCGGATCGACTCCAGCCCGCGCCAGATGAAGACCAGGTGCAGCGCCCAGAAGGCGAGGAAGCAGGCGAATTGCGAGTTGGAGATGGTTTCTCCGGCCGCCGGCCCGGCCAGACCCATGCCCAGCACGTTCAAGAGGCCATGCAGGGCCAGGCCGCCGAAGTAGCAGTTGATGGAGAACCAGCCGCAGGCCACCAGGCCGCGCAGCACGGCCGGCAGGCTGGCACCGCGCACGCCGAAGCTGGCGCGCGCCAGCACTGGGAAGGGAATGCCGTACTGCGCGCCCGCGCGCCCGATGAGCACCATGGGCACCAGCACGATGCAGTTGGCCAGAAAGACCAGCCAGATGGCCTGCTGCCAGCTGAAGCCCTGGTCCAGCATGGAGCTGGCCATGGTGTAGGTGGGCACGCAGATGACCATGCCGACCCAGAGCGCGGCGTAGTCGCGCCAGGTCCAGGTGCGCTGGACGACGCTGGTGGCTTGAAGGTCCTGGTTCGAGAGATCGTTCATGCGCAGGTCCTTTGCGGGTTGTTCGGGTGCTGGGTCCAGTTGGCGTAGTCGGCCCGAACGACCTGGCCGGTGCGCGTGTCGACTTCACCCGGCTGGAGCGTGCGCAGGCTCAGGGTATCCGGCATCGGGCAGATCGACACGCACAGATTGCAGCCCACGCACTCCGCGTCGTTGACCTCGTAGCGCGCGCGGCCGTCGGCCTCGCGGGTGGCACGGATGGCCTGGTGCGATGTGTCTTCGCAGACGATGTGGCAGCGCCCGCAGCGGATGCAGCTGTCCTGCTTGATTTCCGCCTTCACCACATGGTTGAGGTTGAGCTGGTTCCAGTTCTTCACCGTCGGCACCGCCTTGCCGCGGAAGTCCTCTATGCTGGCGTAGCCCTTCTCGTCTATGAAGTTCGACAGGCCGTCGATCATGTCCTGCACGATCTTGAAGCCATAGACCATGGCGGCGGTGCAGACCTGCACGTTGCCGGCGCCGAGCGCGATGAACTCGGCGGCATCGCGCCAGTTGCCGATGCCGCCAATGGCGGAGAGCGGCAGACCGGCGGTTTGCGGATCGCGGGCGATCTCGGCCACCATGTTCAGCGCGATGGGCTTGACCGCCGTGCCGCAATAGCCACCGTGCGAACCCCAGCCGTCGGTGTCGGGGCTCATCACCATGCGGTCCAGGTCCACGCCCATCACCGAGTTGATGGTGTTGATGAGGCTCACCGCGTCGGCCCCGCCGGCCTTGGCGGCTCGGGCAGGGAAGCGGATGTCGGTGATGTTGGGGGTGAGCTTGACGATGACCGGCAGCCGCGTGTGCTTCTTGCACCACTCGGCCACCTGCTGGATGTACTGCGGCACCTGGCCGACCGCCGAACCCATGCCGCGTTCGCTCATGCCGTGCGGGCAACCGAAGTTCAGTTCGACACCGTCGGCCCCGGTGTCCTCGACCTGCGCCAGGATGCGCTGCCAGCTGGCCTCGACGACCGGCACCATCAGCGAAACCACGAGCGCGCGGTCGGGCCAGGCGCGCTTGACGCGGCGGATCTCGTCCAGATTGACCTGCAGCGGCCGGTCGCTGATCAACTCGATGTTGTTCAGGCCGATGACGCGCCGGTCCGCCCCCAGCAGCGTGGCGTAGCGCGGCCCGTTGACGTTGACCACGGGCGGGTCCTCGCCAAGCGTCTTCCAGACCACGCCGCCCCAGCCGGCCTCGAAGGCGCGCACCACATTGACTTCCTTGTCGGTGGGCGGGGCGCTGGCCAACCAGAAGGGGTTGGGGCTGCGGATGCCGAGAAAGTTCGTTGCCAGTTTGGCCATGGGGGTTCCTTCAGGCGCGCAGGGCTTGATCGATGGAGAGCGCGGCATCCCGGCCATGCGCCACGGCTTCGACGCTGAGATCGCGCCCGCCGGCGCGGCAGTCGCCGCCCGCCCACACGCGTGGATGGCTGGTGCGGCCCTGCGCGTCGCAGTCCAGTCGGCCCTGGCGCATTTGCAGCTGCACGCCAGCTGGAGCCACCCAGCGTTGGCCAATGGCGCGCAGCACCTGG
The DNA here is from genome assembly GCA_017302655.1 of Burkholderiales bacterium. Taxonomy (GTDB): domain Bacteria; phylum Pseudomonadota; class Gammaproteobacteria; order Burkholderiales; family Burkholderiaceae_C; genus Inhella. Next base: position 54,557 of record JAFLDE010000018.1, on the reverse strand, counting down.
TCGGCGGGCAGGTCGAAGCTGTCGTTGGTTTCGACAAGTCGGCCCTCCTGCTCCTCGGTGCGTGCAAAGCGCATGCCCACAAGCCGATCGCCTTCGCGCAACACCTCGCGCGGCGCGGCCCAGTGGTGCATGCGCACCCCGTGCGACAGCGCCCAGGCCTGCTCATGGTCGGACGCCCCCATCTGCGCTGCACCCCGTCGGTACACCAGATGCACCTCCTCGGCGCCGAGCAGGCGGCTTTGCACCGCCGCGTCGACGGCCGTCATGCCACCGCCGATGACGATGACACGGCGCCCCACGGCCACCTTGGCTGGGTCGCTTTGGCGCAGCTCGGCGATAAATTCCACGGCGTCACGCAGCCCGCTCAGTGCAGGCTCCGCGATGCCCAAGGCATTCACGCCGGCCAGGCCCAGGCCGAGGAAGACGGCGTCGTGCGAGGCGAGCAGGCTCTCCAGCGTGAAGTCCCGCCCCAGCGCCTGCCCGGCATGCACCTCGATGCCACCGATGGAGAGCAGCCAGTTCACTTCCCGCTGGGCGAAGTCGCCGGCGGTCTTGTAGGTGGCCAGGCCATACTCGTTGAGGCCGCCGAGCTTGGGATGGGCGTCGTACAGATCGACGCCATGGCCCAGCCGCGCCAAGCCATGGGCGCAAGCCAGACCAGCCGGCCCCGCGCCCACTACGGCGACACGACGCCCGGTGCCAGCCCCGCGCTTGAACAGCGGGGGCTTGCCGGCGCGCTCGGCGGCGAAGTAGGCGTCGGTGGCATGGCGCTGCAGCGCGCCGATCTCGACCGGCTGCTCCTCCATCGCATGGCGCACACAGGCTTGCTCGCACAGCACCTCGGTGGGGCAGACCCGCGCACACAGGCCGCCGAGCGGATTGGCTTCCAGGATCAGACGTGCTGCCCCGCGCTCGTTGCCCTGTGCAATGCGATGGATGAAGCCGGGCACATCGATGCTCGTCGGACAAGCGATGGTGCAAGGCGCATCGTGGCAGTACAGGCAGCGCTCGGCCTCGATCTTTGCTTGTGCGGCCGTGAGCGGCGGATGGGCGTCGACCCGCAGCGGGGCGTACTGCTCGGGCGCCAGTCGCCCAGCCAGCAGGCCGTCGGCGCGTGAGGGGCAGGCAGGGGGCATGAAGAAGGTTCCTCGGTCTCAAGCGGCGCCAGCACCGACTGGCTGGCAAAATTTACGCCTCGGTAAAACATTACCAAACAGTAAAAACCCGCGTGACCTTTGCCCCGAAGCCGAGCAAGATGCCGGCCATGAACCCGCAGTCCCAAGCTCTTCGCGCAAGTGCGCCGCTGCGTGCGCTGCGCACGGCCAAGGTCGATCGAGCCGCCGATTCCGCATCACCCAGGGCTCCCCGGGCTGCGACGGTGCGCAAGCAGGAGGCCATCCTGCTGGAGGCCGAGCGGCAGTTCGCGCGCTTCGGCCTGGAAGGCAGTTCGATCGAGGGCATCGCCGCGCAACTCGGCATCAGCCGCCAGAACTTGCTGTATTACTACGCCAGCAAGGAAGCGCTTTACGTGGCGGTGCTGGACAACGTGCTGGCCGACTGGATCGCGAGCATGGAGGAGTTGGGCTCGGTCGACACGCCTGAGCAGGCCATCGCCCAATACATCCGCGCCAAGTTGCGCTTCTCGCGCGAGCGACCCAGTGGCACCTCGGTGTTCACGCGCGAGGTGATGGCCGGAGCGCCGCTCTACCGTGACACGCTGGTGGCCAAGGTGATGCCAGCCCTGAAGACCGACGTGAAGCGCTTGGAGCGCTGGGCTCGCGAGGGCTTGATCCGGCGCACCAATTTCCTGCATCTCATGTTCGTGCTCTGGGCCAGTACGCAGGCCTATGCCGACCTGGCGCCGCAGTTCGCGCTCTTCGAAGGCAAGGAGGCACTGGACGAGCAAGACTTCGAAGCCGCTGAGAAGTTGCTGACCGAGATGGTGCTGCGCACCCTCAAGCCCTGAGGAGTTGGTGATGAATGCGCCCGAGAAACACTGGACGCTGCTGAAGAGCAGCGATGTGCACGGCGACTGGCTGGCCGCGCATTGGATGCCCTTCACCGGCAACCGCGACTTCAAGGCCAACCCACGACTCTTCGGTGCCGCCAAGGGGGCCTACTACCAGACCCTGGATGGCCGCCAGGTGTTCGACGGCCTGTCGGGTCTTTGGTGTGTCGGCCTCGGCCATGGTCGACAGGAGCTGGTGGACGCCATCAGCCGCCAGGCTGCGCAGCTCGACTACTCGCCGGCCTTCCAGTTCGGCCACCCGGCCTCCTTCGAACTGGCCAACCGCATCGTCTCGCGCATGCCCGCCGGCTCCGACCTCAACCGCGTGTTCTTCACCGGCTCGGGCTCGGAAGCGGCCGACACCTCGCTGAAGATGGCGCGTGCCTACTGGCGGGCCAAGGGGCAGGGCAGCAAGACGCGGCTGATCGGCCGCGTCAAGGGCTACCACGGCGTGAACTTCGGCGGCATTTCGGTGGGGGGGCTGCCGGCCAACCGCAAGCTCTTCGGCCAGGGGATCGAGGCCGATCACCTGCCGCACACGCAGCCTGCGAACGGCAGTTTCCACCGTGGCATGCCGCCGCCGCAGATGACGCTGGCCGAGGAGTTGCTGAACCTCATCAACTTGCACGACGCCAGCAATATTGCGGCCGTCATCGTCGAGCCCTTCGCCGGTTCGGCCGGAGTGATCATCCCGCCGCAGGGCTATCTGCAGCGTCTGCGCGAGATCTGCACCCAGCATCACATCCTGCTGATCTTTGACGAGGTCATTTCCGGCTTCGGGCGCAGCGGCGCCTGGACGGGTGCCGAGGCCTTCGGCGTGACGCCCGACCTGCTCAATTTCGCCAAGCAGGTCACCAACGGCGTGCAGCCGCTCGGCGGAGTGGTGGCCAAGCAGGACATCTACGACACCTTCATGGCGGCCGGCGGGCCGGACTACATGCTGGAGTTTGCACACGGCTACACCTACTCGGCGCACCCAGTGGCCTGCGCCGCTGGCATCGCGGCGCTGGAGCTGATGGAGAAGGAAGACGGCCTGCAGCGTGTTCGCGAACTGGCCCCGCACCTGGAACGTGCGGTGCATGGTCTTCAGGGCGTCAAGCATGTCGCCGATGTGCGCAACTTCGGTTTGGCTGCTGGCATCACGGTGCTGTCCATGCCCGGCGAGCCTGCACGGCGTCCCTACGAGGTGGCCATGCGCATGTTCGCCAAGGGCTTTTACGTGCGCTACGGCGGCGACACCATCCAGCTGGCGCCCCCATTCATCAGCACCCCAGCCGAGATTGACCGCCTGGTCGCCGCGCTGGCTGAGACTTTCGAGGAGCAGCCGTGAACGCTCGTGCCGAAGTGACCTGCATCGGTCACCTGATCGATGGCCAGCGCGTCAGCGGTGGCAGCCGCCTGGCCGAGGTGTTCGACCCCGCCACGGGCGCCGTGAGCACCCAGCTGCAGCTGGCCGATGAAGCCACCGTGCAGCAGGCCATCGCCAGCGCGCAGGCCGCCTTCCCGGCCTGGCGCGCCACGCATCCGCTCAAGCGCGCGCGCATCCTCACGCGCTTTCGCGAGTTGCTGGAACAAAACGCCGAGGCGATCGCCCGACTCATCACGGCCGAACACGGCAAGGTGCTGGCGGACGCCCATGGCGAGCTGCAACGCGGCATCGAGAACGTCGAATTCGCCAGCTACGCGCCGGAGCTGCTCAAGGGCGAGCACAGCCGCAATGTGGGGCCGGGCATCGACAGCTGGAGCGAGTTCCAGCCCCTGGGCGTGGTGGCCGGCATCACGCCCTTCAACTTCCCGGTCATGGTGCCGCTGTGGATGTGGCCGATGGCCCTGGCCTGCGGCAACACGTTCGTGCTCAAGCCCTCCGAGCGCGATCCTTCGAGTGCGCTCTTCGTGGCCGAGCTGGCGCTGCAAGCCGGCCTGCCGCCGGGCGTGCTGAACGTCATCAACGGCGACAAGGAAGCGGTCGACACCCTACTCGCCGACCCGCGCGTGAAGGCGGTCAGCTTCGTCGGCTCGACCCCGATCGCCGAGCACATCTACGCCACCGGCTGCGCGCATGGCAAGCGCGTGCAGGCGCTGGGCGGCGCGAAGAACCACGCTGTGGTGATGCCGGACGCCGACATCCCCAACGCCGTCAATGCGCTGATGGGCGCCGCCTTCGGCAGCTGCGGGGAGCGCTGCATGGCGGTGCCGCTGGCGGTGGCCGTGGGCAACGAGACGGCCGATGCGCTGGTCGCCGGCCTGAAGGCGGAAATCGCCCGCATGCAGGTCGGTCCTGGCCTGGACCCGGCCGCGCAGATGGGCCCGCTGGTCACCCGCGCGCACTTCGAGAAGGTGCGTGGCTACGTCGACATCGGCGTGCAGGAAGGCGCGGAGCTGGTGGTGGACGGCCGCGGCTTGCGCGTGCCCGGCCACGAAGGCGGCTACTTCCTCGGCCCCTGCCTGTTCGACCATGTACGGCCGGGCATGCGGATTTACCACGAAGAGATCTTTGGCCCGGTGCTCGGCGTGGTGCGCGCGCACAGCCTGCAGGAGGCCATGGACCTGATCGACGCCCACGAGTACGGCAACGGCACGGCCATCTTCACCCGCGATGGCGAGGCGGCGCGCTACTTCAGCGATCACATCCAGGTGGGCATGGTCGGCGTGAATGTGGCGCTGCCGGTGCCTGTGGCCTACCACTCCTTTGGCGGCTGGAAGCGCTCGCTGTTCGGTGACCTCAGCGCCTACGGGCCCGATGCCGTCCGCTTCTACACCAAGCGCAAGACCATCACGCAGCGCTGGCCCGGCAACGGCGTGCGTGAGAGCGCGGTGTTCAGCTTCCCCTCGCATCGATAAGGGGCGGGGCTCTAGACCCCCCTTGGTATCCTGCCGGCCCTTCGGGGCCGGTCCTTTTCCCGCCATGCACGCAGTCGCCCTCCAAGGCATCAAGAAACACTTCGGCGCCGTGCGCGCCAACGACGGTGTCGACCTCACGGTCGAGGCCGGGACGGTGCACGGCCTCATCGGTGAGAACGGCGCCGGCAAGAGCACCCTGATGGCCATCCTCTACGGCTACTACCAGGCCGATGAGGGGCGGATCGAGGTGAACGGTCAGGCGGTGCAGATCCGCAACTCGCACGAAGCGATCGCGCTGGGCATCGGCATGGTCCACCAGCACTTCATGCTGGTGGACAACCTCTCGGCGCTGGACAACGTCTTGCTCGGCGCCGAACCCAGTTGGAACCTGAAAGCCGGCCAGGCGCAAGTTCGTGCCGGCCTGGACCAGCTGATGCAGCAGACCGGCCTGCACGTCCGCCTGGACGATCGCGTGGACGCGCTGCCGGTGGGCGAGTTGCAGCGCCTCGAAATCCTCAAGGCTCTGTACCGCGGCGCGCGCATCCTCATCCTGGACGAGCCCACCGCCGTGCTCACGCCGCAGGAGACGCAGGCACTGTTCGAGGTGCTGCGCCGCCTGCGCGAGCAGGGCACCACCATCCTGCTCATCACGCACAAGCTCAAGGAAGTGATGGCCTTGTGCGACGCGGTGACGGTAATGCGCGCCGGCAAGGTGGTGCACCGCTGTGCCATCGCAGACACCGATGCCGCGGGCCTCGCCGAGGCGATGGTCGGTCGCAAGGTGGTGCTCGGCCGCGAGGCCGGCAGCGCGCACGCGGCCGACGCTGCGCCTCTGCTCTCGGCCAGTGGTCTGAGCCTGCGATCGCACCAGGGCGTGCCGTTGCTGCATCAGGTGTCGCTGCAGCTCCGGCCGGGCGAGATCGTGGGCGTGGCCGGCGTGTCGGGCAATGGGCAGAGCGAGCTGCTGGAGGTGCTCTCTGGCCTGCACGCACCTGAGGCCGGCGAGTTGCAGCTCGGTGGCGAGCGCTTTGCTCCCGGTCGCTGGCTGCATCCGCGCCGGGCACGCGAGTTGGGTCTGGCGCATGTGCCCGAGGACCGCCATGCCTGCGGCCTAGTGCTTGGCTTTCCGGCCTGGGAAACCGCCGGCCTGGGCTACCAGCAGTTGCCCAAGTACCGCAAGGGCTTCTTCGGCCTGAACGGCGCGGCGCTGCGCGAGGCCTGCGCGACCATGATGGAGCGCTTCGACGTGCGCCCGCGCGATCCCCTGCTGGGCTCTTCCAAATTCAGCGGCGGCAATCAGCAGAAGCTCATCCTGGCGCGGGAGATCGGCGAATCACCCAAGGTGCTGCTCGTGGGGCAGCCGACGCGTGGCGTGGACATCGGCGCCATCGAGTTCATCCACGGCCAGCTGCGCCGCCTGCGCGACGCCGGCTGCGCGGTGCTGGTGGTGTCGTCGGAGCTCGACGAGATCCTCGCCCTGGCCGACCGCGTGCTGGTGATGAATGCCGGGCACATCACCGGCGAGTTGGCCATCGAAGACTGCGACGAGCGCAAGCTCGGGCTTCTGATGGCGGCACAGCCGGAGGCGGCCTGATGACTGGCCTGGCGAGCTCCCGCAAGAACAAGAACAACCCATGAGCACCCCCCTCCAACTTCCCCGCTGGATCGACATCGGCCTGCTGCCGCTGTGGAACCTCGCCATTGCCCTGGCCGTCGCCGCCGGCGTGGTGGCGCTGATCGGCCACTCGCCCGCCCAAGCCTTCGCCGTGCTGGTCAAGGGCAGCCTGGGCGACGCCCGCGGCATCGGCTACACCCTGTACTACGCCACCAGCTTCGTGTTCACGGGCCTGGCGGTGGCGGTGGCCTTCCATGGCGGCCTCTTCAACATCGGTGGCGAAGGCCAGGCCCTGTTTGGCGGCATCGGCCTGGCGCTGGCCGCCTTGTGGCTGGGCCCGCACCTGCCGGCGGCGCTGCTGCTGCCGCTGCTCGTGCTCTCGGCTGCGGCCTTCGGCGCGCTCTGGGGCCTGGTGCCCGGCTACCTGCAGGCTTGGCGAGGCAGCCACATCGTCATCACGACGATCATGTTCAATTTCATTGCCGCGAGCCTGAACGTCTACCTGCTGGTCAACTTGCTGCGGCCCGCCGGCTCGATGGCTGTGGAGTCCGACAACTTCCCCGACAGCGCCAAGCTGCCCGCGCTGCACGAATGGGTGGCGCGTTTTGGCATGGAGTGGCCCAGCTCGCCGCTCAATGCTTCGACCTTGCTGGCCGTCATCGCGCTGGTGCTGGTGGGTTGGTTCCTGTGGCGCACGCGGGGCGGCTATGCGCTGCGTGCGGTGGGCAGTTCGCCGCGTGCAGCCCAATACGCGGGCCTGAACCCGAAGCAGCAGGTGCTGGTGGCCATGGGCATCTCCGGTGCGTTGGCCGGGCTGCTGGCGGTGAATGAGCTGTCAGGGGTGCAGGGCAAGCTCACGCTGGACTTCGTCGCTGGCGCCGGCTTCACCGGCATTGCTGTGAGTCTGATGGGGCGCAACCACCCGGTGGGCATCCTGCTCGCCGCCTTGCTCTTCGGCGTGCTCTATCAAGGTGGGGTCGAGGTGGCCTTCGAGTTGCCCGGCTTCTCTCGTGAGATGGTGGTCACCGTGCAGGGGCTCATCGTGCTCTTCGCGGGTGCCATGTCCATGGTCAGCGCGCCGCTGTTCGCGCGCCTGTATGCCGCGCTCCAGGGAGGCCGCCATGGATGACATGCTGATCCAGGTCGGCTCGGTGCTTGCTTCGACGCTGCGCTTGAGTGTGCCGCTGCTCTTCGTGGCGTTGGCCGGCCTGCTGGCGGAGCGCTCGGGCGTGGTGGACCTGGGCCTGGAGGGCAAGATGCTCGCCGGGGCCTTTGCCGCGGGCGCGGCTGCCGCGCTGAGTGGATCGGTGATGCTGGGCCTGTTGGCCGCCATCGGCGTCTGCATCGTGCTGGCGCTGGTGCATGGCTTCGCCTGTGTCACGCACCGGGGAGACCAGGTCATCTCCGGCGTCGCCATCAACATGGTGGCCGCCGGGCTCACCGTGGTGCTGGGTATCGCCTGGTTTCAGACCGGGGGCCAGACCCCGACCCTGGCCTCCGAGCAACGCATCGGAGCGCTGGTGCCTGCGCTGGCCGAGCCCTTGGGCGCGGCACAGGCGCATGGCGGCTTTCTCGGTGGCCTGATCGGCCACGGGCTGTTCAGCCACAACGCCCTGGTGTACCTGGCCTTTGCCGCGGTGCTGGGCGTCTGGTTCCTGCTGGAACGCACCCGCCTGGGACTGCGCATCCGCGCCGTGGGCGAGAACCCGGCGATGGTGGACGCCGCCGGCGTGTCGGTGCCGCGCCTGCGCTACACCGCGCTGCTGTTTGGCGCCGTGCTCTGCGGCTTGGCCGGTGCCTACCTGTCGATGGCGCAGAACGCCAACTTCAGCCCCAACATGACCGCCGGCCGGGGCTACATCGCGCTGGCCGCCATGATCTTCGGCCGCTGGCGCGTGCTGCCCACGCTGGGCGCCTGCCTGCTCTTCGGACTGCTCGATGCCATGGCCATCCGCCTGCAGGGCGTGGCGCTGCCAGGCGTCGGCGAGGTGCCGGTGCAACTCATCCAGGCGCTGCCCTACCTGCTCACCGTCGTGCTGCTGGCGGGGTTCATCGGCCAGGCCGTGGCGCCCAAGGCCCTGGCCAAGCCGTACGTGAAGGAGCGCTGATGCAGGATGCGCTTCGCACCGAGCTGTTGAACGTGGCCCGCGCGGCCCACGCGGTGGCTTACGCGCCGTACTCGAACTACCGGGTGGGTGCCGCGCTGCTGGCCGAGGACGGCCGCATCTTCGGCGGCTGCAATGTCGAGAACGCCGCCTATCCGCAGGGCAACTGCGCCGAGTCCGGCGCCATCAGCGCCATGGTGCTGGCCGGCCAGCGCCGTGCCACGGCGGTGCTGGTCTATGGCGCCGGCCTGCACCCGATCACGCCGTGCGGCGGCTGCCGTCAGCGCTTGCGCGAGTTCTGCGACCCGAAGACCTTCCGCGTGCTGGCCGTGAACGAAGGCGGCCTGCAACAGGAATGGACGCTCGAGCAGCTGTTGCCGCACAGCTTCGGGCCCGATCACCTCTTCCCCTGAGAAAGACGAAGAACAACATGAGTAGTCCCTACCTCCAGGGCGACGCCCTGGCCGCCGCCATTCGTGACGGCGCCGCCACGCTCCGTCAGCGCTTCGGTGAGGCGCCTTCCATCGCCGTCGTGCTCGGCTCCGGCTGGGCCGGCGCGAGCGAATCGCTGCAAGACGCCGAGCGCCTTCCCTATCAGTCCCTGCCAGGCTGGCCCTTACCCAAAGTAGAAGGGCATGTGAACGAGTTGGTCGTCGGCAAGACGGCGGCTGGCGCGCGCGTGGCCATGCTGCGCGGGCGTGCGCACACCTACGAGAGCGGCGACTGCACCGGCATGGCCGCGCCCATCCGCACGCTGAAGGCCTGGGGCGTGCAGGTGCTGGTGCTCACCAATGCCAGTGGCTCGCTGCGCGCCAAGCAGCCGCCGGGCTCGCTGATGCTGATCAGCGACCACCTGAACGCCCCGCAGCGCAGCCCGCTGGTGGGTCTGACGGGCATGGACCGCTTCTGCGACATGAGCGCGGCCTGGGACAGGGCCCTGCGCCAGACCGTGCTGGCGCGCGCCCGCGAGATGGGCGAAGCCCTGCACGAGGGCATCTACTGCTGGGCACTGGGTCCGCAGTTCGAAACGCCGGCCGAGATCCGCATGTTCCAGGCCTGGGGCGCCGACGCTGTCGGCATGAGCACCGTGCCCGACGTCATCCTGGCGCGCCACGCCGGCCTGCGCGTGCTCGGCCTGGCCCTGATGACCAACATGGGCGCCGGTCTGTCCGACGAGGCCCTGACTCACGAGCTCACGCTCTCGGAAGCGAAGAAGAACGCCGAGCGCGCGGCGAGCTTCCTGACCGAAGCCTTGAACGCCATTCACCAGACGCTTTGATGAACGCTTTGCTTGAAGAGGCCCGGGTCGCCTTGGCCTGCCTGGATCTGACCAGCCTGAACGACGGCGATGACGAGGCGAGCATCGAGCGCCTGTGCGTCAAGGCGCAGACCCCGCAAGGCCCAGTGGCCGCCGTGTGCGTGTGGCCGCGCTTCGTGGCGCAGGCGCGTGCCGCGCTGCCCGCCGCCATCCGCGTGGCGGCGGTGGCCGACTTTCCCGACGGCGAACTGAACCTGGAGCGCGCGCTGCGCGACATTGACACCATCGCCCAGGCCGGCGGCCAGGAAGTGGATGTGGTGCTGCCCTGGCGCGCGCTGCAGCAAGGGCTGGTGCAGGAGGTGGCCGAGTTCCTGGCCGAGGTGCGCCATGCCAGCCGGCCGCTGACGCTGAAGGTGATCCTCGAATCGGGCGAGCTGAAGGAAGAGTCCCTGATCCGCCGCGCCAGCCAGCTGGCCTTGAGCGCCGGCGCTGATTTCATCAAGACCAGCACCGGCAAGACCCCGGTCTCGGCCACGCCCGAGGCCGCCACGGCCATGCTCGACGAGATCCGCCGCAGCGGCTTCACGCATGCCGGCTTCAAGGCCAGCGGCGGCATCCGTTCGGTGGCCCAGGCGGCCGGCTACATCGAGCAGACGCGGCAAGCCTTGGGCGCGGGCGCACTGAACGCGCAGCGTCTGCGCTTTGGCGCCTCGGGCCTGCTGGACGACATCCTGCAGGTGCTGGGCGGTGGCGCCTCGCAATCCCAGGGGAGCGCTTACTGATGCTGGCCCAGGAAATCATCCGCACCAAGCGGCGCAAGGGCGCGCTGTCGCCCGAGCAGATCCAATCCTTCGTGCGCGGCCTCACCGATGAGAGCTGGAGCGAGGGTCAGGTGGCGGCGCTGGCCATGGCCATCTTTCTGAACGGCATGCAGCGCGACGAGGCGGTGGCGCTGACGCTGGCGATGCGCGATTCCGGCCGCGTGATGCGCTGGCCCGACATGCCCGGACCGGTGGTGGACAAGCATTCCACCGGGGGCGTGGGCGACAAGATCAGCCTGATGCTCGGCCCCATGGTCGCGGCCTGCGGCGGCTACGTGCCGATGATTGCCGGACGCGGCCTGGGCCACACCGGCGGCACGGTGGACAAGCTGGAAGCCCTGCCGGGTTACCAGACCCGCCCCGATGCCGCCCTGTTCGACGCCACGGTGCGCCGCCTGGGCGTGGCCATCATCGGCCAGACCGCCGACCTGGCGCCGGCCGACAAGCGCTTCTACGCCACGCGCGACGTCACGGCGACGGTCGAGTCGGTGCCGCTCATCACCGCCAGCATCCTCAGCAAGAAGCTGGCCGCCGGCCTCCAGGCGCTGGTGATGGACGTGAAGGTCGGCAATGGCGCGTTTGCAGACTCGCCCGAGATGGCGCGCGAGCTGGCCGAGAGCATCGTGGCCGTCGGCAACGGCGCCGGCATGATGACGCGCGCCCTCATCACCGACATGAACCAGGTGCTGGGCCACACGGCCGGCAACGCGCTGGAGGTGCAGGAGGCCATCGACTACCTGTGCGGCAGGAACCGCGAGCCCCGGCAGCACGAGATCACCTTGCAGCTGTGCAGCCAGATGCTGCTGCTGGGCGGTCTGGCCGCTGACGAAAAACAAGCCCGCGAACGACTGCAGCAGGCCTTGGACAGTGGCGCCGCGGCCGAGAAATTCGCGCAGATGGTGGCTGCGCTGGGTGGCCCGAAGGACGTGTTGCGGCAGGCCGAGTTGGCGCAGGCGCCGGTGGTTCAGCCGGTGGCGGCGCCGCGCGCCGGCGTGTTGGCGGCGCAGGACACGCGCGCCATCGGAGTGGCCGTCATCGAGCTGGGAGGTGGTCGCCGCGTGGCGGCGGACCCCATCGACCCACGCGTCGGTTTTGCTGGCGTCCGGCCGCTGGGCTGCGCCGTGCAGGCGGGCGAACCGCTGGCCTTCGTGCACGCGGCCAGCGAGGCCGATGCCGAACGCGCCGTGGCCGCCTATCTCGCGGCGGTGCACATCGCCGACGCCGCGCCGCCTGCCAAGCCCTTGGTGACCGAGGTGCTGGGGTGAGCGACGACGTGCCGAACCAGGCGTCACCGCCGCGCCGCATCAAGAGTTTCGTCAAGCGCGCCGGGCGCATGGGCAGCGGGCAGATCCGTGCGCTGCAGGAGCTGGCGCCCAAGTACGCGTTGCCCTTCCAACCGAGCCGACCCGATTGGGACGCGGTGTTCGGTCGCTCCGCACCGCGGGTGCTGGAGATCGGTTCGGGCATGGGCGACGCCACTGCGAAGATTGCCGCCGCCTTGCCGCACATCGACTTCATCGCCTGCGAGGTGCACGAGGCCGGCGTGGGCGCGCTGCTGCAGCGGATCGAGGAGGCCGGGCTGCGCAATCTGCGCGTCATCCAGCACGACGCGGTGGAGGTGCTGGAGCAGATGGTGGCGCCGCAAAGCCTGCACGGCGTGCACCTGTTCTTCCCCGACCCCTGGCACAAGAAGCGTCACCACAAGCGGCGCCTGGTGCAGGGCCCCTTCATCGCGCAGCTGATGCAGTTCATCGCCCCGGGGGGCTACTTCCACGCCGCCACCGACTGGCAGCCCTATGCCGAGCAGATGCTGGAAGTGCTGAGCGCCGAGCCGCTGCTGGAGAACACGGCGGCCGGGTATGCCGAAACGCCCGCCTACCGGCCGCAGACCAAGTTCGAGGCTCGCGGCTTGCGGCTGGGGCACGGCGTGTGGGACCTGGTGTTCCGCCGGCGCAGCTGAGCAAGCCCACAGGCCCGCCATGCCGCACGGATTGCGGCACCATGGCGCTCTCTGCCTGATGGAGGGTTGTCGTGGGTTGGCATGTGTTGATTTGGGGCCTGGTGGGTCTCTTTGCGCTGCTGTGGTCGTTCTTGAGTTGGGCGGTGCATGCCGTGCTGGGCTGGGAGGGTTGGGCGAGCGGTGCCGATTGGGTCAAGGACATGCCGCCCCTGCCGCTGCCGGATTGGCTGCAGCAGTGGCTTGGGATTGCCTGGCTGGAGAACCTGCGCGAGTGGCTGGGCGAGTGGGGCCCCGAGATTCACGCCTGGCTGATGGGCGTGATGAGCAGCCTTCCCGACCTCGGTGCCTGGCTGCAGGTGGCGGTCTGGCTGATCTGGGGCGTCGGCATGGCCGGGTTGTTGCTCGGAGGCCTGCTGCTCAGTGGCTTTGTCGCGCTGGCGCGGCGCGCTTCGGCGCCGCAGCCGGCTTGAGCGTCAGGACAGACCGCTGGGGCCCGGTCATTGGCCGATGTCCAGCGTGTAGCGACCGTTGGCCGCTCCCGTGCCGCCGCTGTAGTAAAGCACGCGCACATATCGGCGGGCGCTGAACGCGCCGCTGTTCACCAGACTCACGCTGTCGGCGGCACCGCTGCCGTTCTCGCTACGAGCCAACTCCACGCCATTGGCGTCGTAGACGTAGAGGTCGTAATCAGAGCTGGCGTTCGGCTGCATCAGCACGCTCAAGGTCTTGCCTGGTTCATGCTGCAGCGTGAACCAGTCCTGATCGCCCGAGACATCCATCAAGCCATTCACGCGCACCGGGTTGAAGCTCAGTGCCTGGGCGCTGGCCAAGCTGTTGTTGGGCTCGGCTTCGGTCACGGTGCCGCTGTTCTGCACGGTCACCTGGCGGCTGGCGGTTTGCGTGCCGGCGCCGCTTCGCTGGGTGAGTTCCACCAAGTAGGTGCCGGCCTGTGCATAGAGGTGGCCAATCTGCTGGCCACTGGCACTGCGGCCGTCGCCGAGCCGCCAGCTGTAACTGCTCAGCGCACCGCTCAGACCGCCGGTGGCCTTGAAACTGCACTGCAGGGCGGAGCATTGCGCGCCTATGCGCAGCGGCGCCGGGGCGGCACTCACCTCCAGGAACTGCGCGCTGAACGGGCCCCAACTTCCTGAGGCATCGCGAGCCCGCACGTACACGAGGTGCTTGCCGCTGGGCAGGCCTCGGCTGCTGAGGGTGCCAGTGAGCGCTTCGGTGGGGCTGTCGAACTGGCCGTCGGCCGCCTGCAGCGCGATGGGCGTGGCACCCGGCAGCCAGGGCGGGGTGTTGATGTAGGCCTCGGCGCCTGCGATGGCCTGCGTGGCTTCGGCGCCTTGGCTCTGGTTGAAGCGAAGGTCGGTGGCGCTGGCCAGCAGCTTCGCGCTGCCGCCTGGGGCCACCACGCCGCCGTTGACCCAGCTCAGACCGGTGACCTCAGGACCGCCGGGCGTGAGGTAGGGGGTGCGCACCACCTTGGCGGCGTACATCAACGCCGGCAGGTTGCCGGGCTTGATGCTGTTGGTGAAGTTGGCGCAGCTCTCAAAAAAGGCCGTACCGAGTTCGAAGGTATAGGCGGCCACGCCGAGTTCGCCGTAGCTCACGGCATCGGACGTGCCGTCGGTCGGGTAAAGGCCGATCGACTGCATGGGCGTGTAGCCGTTGAACCAGGCGAAGCGCCGGCCGAGCGTGGCGAGTGCCGCGCCATTGGGCGCGGGCGCGTTGGTGGCCCCCCAAGGCCAAAGCACCAGTTGGCTGAAGCTGTGGATGTCGAGGTGAATGCCGCTGGTGTCGGCGGGGGCGGCGTCGCCCGGGTTGGGGCCGCGACGATCCGGCCACAGGCTGCGCACATAAGCCTCGATGGCCTGGGTCTCGGGCTCTGAGCCCGCTGAGGGGCCGCGATAGGTCAGCGAGCACGCACTTCCGCTGCTGCCCTCGCCGCCAGTGCTGTTCCAGCTCTGGCTGAAGTTGCGGTTCAGGTCCACCCCGCGCGTGTTGGTGTTCGCGCAGTGGGCGTTGTTGGTGTTCTTGCGCCAGGACAGTCCGGTCTCGGCGCGCTTGCGGCCGTCCGGGTTGGCGTGCAGCATCAGGTGCACCTCGTGGTGGTCGAGCACCCAGGTGGCGTCGGCGTCCACGCCATGGCCATTGAGCAACTGACGGGCGAACTCCAGCACCAGCGGTGCGGTGGCGTATTCGCGGGCGTGGATGGCGCTGTTGATGAAAAGCTTGGGCTTGCTCTGCCCCGGCGGTGCGGCCACCGCGCTGTTGGTGAGCTTGAGCACCTGCAGGTCATAGCCGCCGCTGCCCTGGTTCTTCTGCCAGGAATTGCCAGCGTCCAGCCAGGTGGCCAATTGCGGCTTGGCAGCCACCAGCGCCTGCGCCTGCGTAAACGTCTCCTCGACCGTCTCGTAGCAGGTGTAGCTGGGGATCGAGCGCGCTTCAGGGCCTGCGGCCAAGGCCTCTTTCTGCATCCGCAGCAGCCGGCTGTTGCGGTCACGAATGAAGTCCTCGGCCACTTCCAGGCGGAAGCCGAAAGCGCGCAAGCGCGATTGGTCGATCGGGTCCAACTCGAAGACCTGGTAGCCCTCATCGAGACGAGATTCGAGCAACTGCCCGTGCAGGCTGATCGCCGCGCGCCGCGCCAGTTGTCGGTTCGGGAACCAGGCCTTGAATACGTTGCGGTTCGCCATCTCCTGCTGCAAGAGCTCGGCGGTGTCGGCGCTGTGGGCGTGGAGCCCAGTGCTGCTCAGGGCGGCCAGCGCCAGGGCGGTGAGGGTGCGTTTCATGGAAAACACGCTAGCAGGCCAATGCGCTCCGCTGCCTAGGCGTTTACATTGCCGGCCCATGCAATCCCCCCTGAATGGACGCCGCCTGCTGCTCGCGCTCAGTGGGGGCATCGCCGCCTACAAGGTGGCCGAACTGACGCGACTGCTCACCCAGGCCGGCGCCCAGGTGCAGGTGATGATGAGCGAGGCTGCGACGCAGTTCATCACGCCGGTGACGATGCAGGCGCTCTCGGGCCGGCCGGTGATCCTGACCCAATGGGATGCGGGCGCGCCGAACAACATGCACCACATCAACGCCAGCCGCGAGGCGGAGGCGATGCTGCTGGCGCCAGCCTCGGCCGACATGCTCGCCAAGCTGGCGCAGGGCCGCGCCGACGAAATCGTCAGCTTGAGCGCACTGGCGCGCCCGCGCGCCAGCTGCCCGCTGCTGGTGGCGCCGGCCATGAACCGCGAGATGTGGTCGCACCCGGCCACGCAGCGCAACATCGCCCAGCTGCGCGAGGACGGCGCCACCGTGCTCGGCCCCGCCAGCGGCGATCAAGCTTGCGGCGAGGTGGGCGACGGCCGCATGCTGGAGGCCGCCGAGCTGTTTGATGCCTTGGAAGCCTTCTTCACCCCCAAGCGATTGGCGGGCCGAAGCCTGTTGGTGACGGCCGGGCCTACGTATGAGGCACTCGACCCGGTGCGCGGGCTGACCAACCGCTCCAGCGGCAAGATGGGCTTCGCCATCGCCCGTGCCGCGCAGCGTGCTGGTGCCGAGGTGACCCTGGTGGCCGGCCCGGTGGCGCTACCCACGCCGCAGGGTGTGACGCGCATCGACATCGAGTCCGCCTGCGACCTGCTGGCCGCCGTGCTACCCCTGGCACCGCGCGTGAATGCTTTCGTGGCCGCTGCCGCTGTGGCCGACTGGCGACCGGCCAGCAGCGCCGAGCACAAGATCAAGAAGGACGGCAGCGGTGCCGTGCCGGAACTCCGCTTCATCGAAAACCCCGATGTGCTGGCCACGGTGGCGGCCCTGCCCGACGCGCCCTATTGCGTGGGCTTTGCGGCCGAGAGCGAGAAACTGCTCGAACATGCGCAGGCCAAGCGCCTGCGCAAACGCGTGCCGCTGATCGTCGCCAACCTTGGGCCGGCCACCTTCGGCCGCGACACCAATGCGCTGCTGCTGGTCGATGAGACCGGCCACCGCGAGCTGCCATTGGCCAGCAAGGACGAACTGGCCGAACAACTCATCGAAGAACTGGCCAGACGGCTGGACCTGCATGCACCCCGTTGACCTGAAGATCCTTGACGCGCGTCTGCGCGAACAGCTGCCCGCCTACGCAACCCCCGGCAGCGCCGGACTGGACCTGCGCGCGGCGCTCGCTGAGCCCTTGACCCTGCACCCTGGGCAGACCGAGCTCATTCCCACTGGCATTGCCATTCACCTGGCCGACCCCGGCCTGGCCGCAGTCATCCTGCCGCGCTCTGGCCTGGGCCACAAGCATGGCCTGGTGCTGGGCAATCTGGTGGGCTTGATCGACTCCGACTACCAGGGGCCGCTGATGGTCAGTTGCTGGAATCGAAGCCAGATCGCCTACACCCTGCAGCCCATGGAGCGGCTTGCGCAATTGGTCATCGTGCCGGTGGTGCAGGCGCAGTTCCGCGTCGTCGAGGACTTCGAGGCCAGCAGCCGCGGCGTGGGAGGCTTCGGCAGCACCGGTGCCCAGTGAGCGCTCGGGGAGCGCTCAGTGATCCTTCAATGAAGCGTGGCGTCGGGCGGCGCTGAGCCGCTCTCCAGCACGTCCACCAAGCCGTTGCCCACGCTGCGCGCGGCGATCTCCTCGGGCGTGGCCTCGCGCAGCGCGCGCACCTGCACATGCATGCGCAGCCCGATGCCGGCGAGCGGGTGGTTGCCGTCCAGCACCACATGTTCGGGGTAGATCTCGGTCACCGTGTAGATGACGTCCTTGGGCATGTCCGGCGTGGCGGCGCCTTCGGGCAGGCCCTCGAAGCGCATCCCGACTTCGAGCTGCGGCGGGAACAGCGCCCGCGCCTCGAAGCAGGTCAGCTCCGGGCGGTAGTCGCCAAAGGCTTCCTCGGGTTGAAGAGCGATAGGTACTTCGGCACCGAGCGGCTGACCGATCAGGGCTTCTTCCACTTTGGCGAGCAGGTCGTCACCACCGACGAGGAACTCGGTGGCTTCCTCCAGGACATCGATCAATTCGCCTTGGGCGTCGTGCAGGGTCCAGGTCAGGCTGGCCACACAGGGGGTTTGAATCTCTTGCATGGGCCGGATTGTCGAAGAATGGCGGCATGAACCCACGAGACCAAGCGCAATTCATGCGCCGCCACTGGCAGCGCAAGCCAGCCCTGCTGCGCGGCGCCGCCCCTGAGACGGCCGGTCGCATCGGCCGCAGCGAGCTCTTTGCGCTGGCCAGACGCGAGGACGTCGAGTCCCGCCTGGTGCAGCTGCGAGGAGGGCGCTGGCAGCTGCGACATGGCCCCCTGGTGCGTCTTCCCGCCGTCGCTTTGGGGCAGTGGACCTTGCTCGTGCAAGGGGTGGAGGCGCACCTGCCGGTGGCCCGCGAGCTCATGGACCGCTACCGCTTCCTCCCGGAGGCGCGCCTGGACGACGTCATGGTGTCATGGGCAGCAGATGGCGGTGGAGTCGGGCCGCATGTGGATGCCTATGACGTGTTCCTTGTGCAGGTGGCAGGGCGGCGGCGATGGCGGGTGTCGCATCAGCGCGAGCTCGGCCTGGTGGACGGCCTGCCGCTGAAGATCTTGCGTGACTTCCAGCCCGAGATGGAGTGGGTGCTGGAGCCAGGCGACGTGCTCTATCTGCCGCCGCTCTGGGCGCACGATGGCGTGGCGCTGGGCGCGGATTGCATCACCGCCTCTGTGGGTTTTCGTGCCCCTTCACGCTTCGAGCTGGCGCAGGCATTGCTGCCCCGCCTGTTGGACAGCGACGAGGACGATGCGCCGACAGCGCTTCGCCGCCGCTATGCCGATGCCGGGCTGGCCCCCACCGATCGGCCAGCCGAGGTACCGGCGGCCTTGGCGGACTTCGCTCGTGACTCCCTGCAGCGCGCGCTGTATCAACCCCATGCCCTGGCGCGTGCGCTCGGCGAACACCTCAGTCAGACCAAGCCGCATCAGTCCTTCGATGCAGCGCCGTGGCAGGGCCATGAGTTGCCCGCTGCAGTGCGCTTGGCGCCGGGCAGTCGCATGCTCTACGACGACGCGCATGTGTTCTTGAACGGTGAGTCATTCCGTGCTGGAGGCCGCGACGCGAGCCTGATGCACGAATTGGCCGACCGCCGGCAACTCGACGATCGCAGACTGCGTTTGCTCAGCGAGGGAGCGCGGGAACTGGTGCTTCAATGGCTGGAGGAGGGTTGGCTATGGCCATCGACTTGAGCGGCGGCCGCGCAGAGGGGTGGCCAGAAATCACTGCGGTGCTGGAAGCCTTGCTACTCGACGCGCTGGCATCGGACACGCGGCGCATCGTCGCGCTCGACCCGGACTTCTGCGCGTGGCCACTCTCTCATCCACCGCTGCTTGATGCGCTGCGTGACTGGGGGCGTCGTGGCTCGCGGCGCCTGGAGTTGGCGGCGCCAAGTTGGGAAGCCTGCTCCCGGCGTCATTCGCGCCTGCACGCTTGGCGCAAGGGCTTCGATCACTTCCTCGACATTCGCGAGTTTCACCCGCAGGATGCCGGCATGGAATGGCCAACCGCGCTGCTGGCCGTGCAGGGGGGGGTGAGCCTGCGCGTCATCGAACTGGAGCATGGGCGCGCACGCTGGTCGCGCCATGGACCGGATCGACAGGCCGCTCTAGAGCTTTTCGATGCAATTGCGCAACGATCCAGCCCCGCTTGGCCGCTGACCACCTTGGGGCTTTGATGCGAAGCACGGGCAACCCCCTAGAATTCGCGGCTTGACGCCAGTGACGCTCGAGGTTGCTGGCGCCATACCCAGCGAGGGAAGCCTCGCGGGGT
The DNA here is from genome assembly GCA_017302655.1 of Burkholderiales bacterium. Classification (GTDB taxonomy): domain Bacteria; phylum Pseudomonadota; class Gammaproteobacteria; order Burkholderiales; family Burkholderiaceae_C; genus Inhella. Next base: position 35,169 of record JAFLDE010000018.1, on the reverse strand, counting down.
TTGGACTCCGGTTCGCCGGGCTCCGCTCCATTACCGGTAATTCGTTTCACACGTCTTTGAGGACACCAATGAACAAGTCGATTCTGCTGGCTGCCGTGCTGGCCGCCGCTTCCCTGACCGCCTGCTCGAAGAAGGAAGAGGCCCCGGCCCCGGCCCCCGCCGAGACCGCTGCGCCCGCTCCGGTTGCTTCGGCCGCTTCGGAAGTCGCTTCGGCTCCGGCCGCTGACGCTTCGGCTGCTGAGGCTGCCTCGGCTCCTGCCAGCAACTAAGCTCTTGCAGGATCTGGTCGGCCTTGGGCTGGCCTGACTGCACGCAAAGCCGCCAGGGCGAAAGCACTGGTGGCTTTGTCTTTGTGGGCCGTCTTGGCGAGTGCAAGCAGCCATGAAAAACGGCCCCGAAGGGCCGTCGTCAGTGCAGGGCACCGAACCTCGCTCGCAGGGCGTCAGCGCAGGTCTTGCTGCAATAGCGCCAGGATGCGCTTGGCCGCCTCGTCCGTCAGTTGCTGGCCCTTCTCGTCCTGCACGTTGACGACCGAGCGTGGGTTGGCGGCATTCGCCTCGCTCTTGACGACCACGCGGTAGCGACCCATGACCGGGCCTTGATCCTTGCTGAACAGGCGTTCGAACCAGTTCGGCTCCTCCTTGCCTGCGCGCTTGGGGTCGGCCCAGCGCAGGAAAAACACCCCGGCGCGACGGTCGCGATCTTCAACGGTGAATCCATGGCGGTCCAGCGACTGGCCGACACGGCGCCAAGCGCGTTCGAAGTCTTCCGCGATCACCAATTGATCGGGCACCTCGCCCATTGGGGCGGCGGCCTGCGGCGCGGCCACGGTGGGCGTGGCCACGGCAGCAGCGGCGGCCTGCGAACTGTTCGCCACGGTGGTCTTGCCGCCCAGGCGCAGCAGCAAGCGGCTCAGCATTTCCGCCTCCAGTTCCGGGTCGGCTGGCCGCGCAGTCCAGGTGGTCTGGTCGCGCTGGTTGCTGACGTAGATCTCGTGCATGCCGCGGTGCGTCAGCGTGATCTCGGTGTGATTGCCCACACGCTCCAGGCGGGTGCGGAACATGTCGCGCTCGCCAGTGGAGTAGAGGCCGTCGAGCACCGTGCCAATGGTGCGGCGGATGAAGTCCTTGGGCAGCTTGGCGCGGTTCTCCTTCCAGTCGGTTTCGAGCACGCCGACGTCGGCCTGGTCCTTGGGCAGGTCGAAGCCCAGATCGACCCAGAAGCCACGTACCAGCGGCCAGAGTTGTTCAGGGCTCTGATTGCTGCGGATGATGCGCAGGCCGCCGACGCGCACGATCTCAGCCCCAGGCACCTGGTTCACCGCCACCGAAGCCAGGCTGGGCGCGGCAGCAGCCGGCGCAGCTGCTGGCCGCGTGGCCAGTTCCGCCGCGCTGACGCTGGCGCCCTGGCCCAGCGGTGCGGTGCGCTGCAGCTGCGTCAGGTCCGGCGGCACTTCAAGGCCCGGGGTCTGTTTGGACTGCGTCCGGTAGTCGACCTTGTCACCGGCAAACAGCGGGTCAAAGGAACTGCATCCGGCCAGGCAGGCCGCCGCCGCGAGGGCAGTGAGGGAAAAACGGGTCACGAAAAGGGTCCTGGCGGAAACGGGGAGGGATCGCGGTGAAGGGTCAGAGCAGTTGCGCTTCGCGCAGGGCCGCTTCGACGCGCGCCTGGCCGGCTTCGCTCAAAGGCAGCAGAGGCAGGCGCAGCGCATTGTTGCAGCGGCCCAGGCGGCTCAGCGCCCACTTGGTGGGGGCGGGGCTGGGCTCGCAGAACAGGGTCTGATGCAGGGCCAGCAAGGTGAAGTGCAGCGCAGTGGCGGTGGCCACATCACCGCGCGTGGCGGCTTCGCAGAGCCGGGACATCAGCCGCGGCGCCACGTTGGCCGTGACCGACACCACCCCGGCGCCGCCGAACAGCATGAGCGCCGGCGAGGTGCCGTCATCACCTGAGTAGATGGCGAAACCCTCAGGGGCGTGTTTGATCAGGTAGGCCGCTCGCTCGATGTTGCCGCTGGCCTCCTTGATGCCGAACACGCCAGGAAGCGAGGCACAGCGCAGCGCGGTCTCCGGTTGCATATCGGCCACGGTACGGCCCGGCACGTTGTAAAGCATCAGCGGCAGATCCACGGCCTCGGTGATGGCCTTGAAGTGCGCGTAGATGCCGTCTTGGCTGGGCTTGTTGTAGTAAGGCACGACGCTCAAGTGCGCGTCGGCGCCCACCTGCTTGGCGTAGCGAGCCAGCTCGATGGCTTCGGCGGTGTTGTTTGCCCCCGTGCCGGCCAGGATGGGCACCCGACCGGCCGCGTGCTCCACCGCCACGCGGATCAACTCGCAGTTCTCGGCCATGCTGACGGTGGGCGACTCGCCGGTCGTGCCGACCACGCCCACGCAATGCGTGCCTTCCTGGACATGCCAGTCGATGAGGGACTTGAAGCCGTCGTAATCGATGCGGCCGTCGGGGTGCATGGGCGTGACGAGCGCCACGATGCTGCCGGTGATGGGTCTCATTGCGGTGGATTTCAGAGGGTCGCGGATTCTAGGAGCCTGTCGGGCCTTGGGATTACCCCGCGTTTGGCCGCCAAGGAGCCTGATGCAAGGCGCCGGGGCGAAGCCGCACTAGCGTGCGGCAAGCGCCGGCAACGCCGAAGCGGGCCCCTTGGCGGCCAAACCCTCCGGGCTGGGACCAGTCAGGGGGTCATCCGTCGTTGCCGGCTCGTTGTGGGGCTGAGGCCGGACACAAACAGCCCAGTGGGCTGTTTGTGCCTGCCGAAGGGCCAGGCCTCTGGCCTGGCGCGGCCTGCAAGGCCGGCCCCACGGCCTCGCCGACGCCTCGTTTGGCCCCCTGACTGGTTCCCAGCGCGGGCACTCCCAAGGCCCGACAGGCTCCTAGAGCGGCAGCGCGCCCGGCTGCCGACGCGCTGCAATGCGCTGGATGCGTGCGCCGTTGACCACGCCGTCTTCGTACGCCAGCACATGCAGCTGGGCGGCTTGGCAAAGCGCCAGCAATTCGCCGGGGCGCAGCAGGAAGTCCGGGTTGCGAGGGCGTCCCAGCTGCTCCTGCCCCAGGGCAAAGGTTTCGTGCAGGTACCAGTCGCCCACGCAGGCCAGCAGCTCGGGCAGTCGTGGCCGCCACAGGTAGTTCGTCACCAGCACCGCGTCGAAGCGCCGGCCGCCGAGCGGCCAGGGGCCGCCTTCCAGATCGAGCTGCAGGCGCTCGGCGCGGGGGTCCACCTGGGCCAGGGCGGCGCCGTCACGGTCCACGGCGGTGACGGAAAAACCCTTCTGGCACAACCAGTTGGCGTGCCGGCCGGCGCCGCAGGCGAGGTCGAGCACGCGGGCTTGCGGGGGCAGCAAGGGCGCGAAACGGAGCAGCCAGGGAGAAGGGTGCATGCCCGCACTCTGCCAGCAGCGGCAGAATCCGCGCCCCTATGAAGATTCCGCAACCCGCCGCACAGTACGGCGAAGCCTCCATCCGTGTGCTCAAGGGCCTGGAGCCCGTCAAGCAGCGGCCGGGCATGTACACCCGCACGGACAACCCGCTTCACGTCATCCAGGAAGTGCTGGACAACGCCGCCGATGAGGCCCTGGCCGGTCATGGCAAGCGCATCGCGCTGACCTTGCATCAGGACGGATCGGTCAGCGTCGAGGACGACGGCCGCGGCATTCCCTTCGGCCTGCACCCGGAAGAGGGCGTGCCGGTGGTCGAGATCGTCTTCACCCGCCTGCACGCCGGCGGCAAGTTCGACAAGGGCGCCGGCGGTGCCTACAGCTTCAGCGGCGGCCTGCACGGCGTGGGCGTGAGCGTGACCAACGCACTGGCCAAGCGCCTGGAAGTGACGGTGCAGCGCGAGGGGCAGGTGGCCAGCATCGTCTTCGCCCATGGCGACGTGATCCAACCGGTCCAGGTGGCTGTCGGGCAGCCGCGCAAACAGGGCACGCGAGTTCGCGTGTGGCCGGAGGCCAAGTACTTCGACAATGCCGAATTGCCGCGCGGGGAGCTGGTGCACCTGCTGCGCAGCAAGGCCGTGCTCATGCCTGGGGTCACCGTCACGTTGACGGACGAGAAGAAAGGCGAGACCCAGACCTGGCTTTACAAGGGCGGCCTGCGCGAGTACCTGGCCGGCAGCCTGAATGCCGAGCCGCTCATCGAGCTCTTCGAGGGCGAGCACTACGCCAAGGCCAGCGATGCCGAGAACTACGCCGAAGGCGAGGGCGCTGCCTGGTGCGTGGCCTTCACCGAGGAAGCGGGCGGGCAGCGCGAAAGCTACGTGAACCTCATCCCGACGGTGGCCGGTGGCACCCACGAGGCGGGGCTGAAGGACGGGCTCTTCCAGGCCGTGAAGACTTTCATCGAGCTGCACTCGCTCTTGCCCAAGGGCGTCAAGCTGATGCCCGAGGACTTGTTCGGCCGCGCCAGCTTCGTGCTCTCAGCCAAGGTGCTGGACCCGCAGTTCCAGGGGCAGACCAAGGAGCGCCTGAACAGCCGCGATGCCTTGCGCTTGGTAGGCGGCTACGTGCGACCGGCCTTCGAGCTGTGGCTGAACCAGCATGTGGAGGCCGGGAAGAAGCTGGCCGAGCTGGTCATCAAGCAGGCGCAGAGCCGCCAGCGTGCCGCGCAGAAAGTGGAAAAGCGCAAGGGCAGCGGCGTGGCCGTGCTGCCCGGCAAGCTGACCGACTGCGAAAGCCGAGACCTCGCGCTCAATGAGCTCTTCCTGGTGGAGGGCGACTCGGCCGGCGGCAGCGCCAAGATGGGCCGCGACAAGGAGACGCAAGCCATCCTGCCGCTGCGCGGCAAGGTGCTCAACACCTGGGAGGTCGAGCGCGACCTGCTCTTCAAGAACACCGAGGTGCACGACATCGCGGTGGCCACGGGCATCGACCCTCACGGCCCCGGCGACAGCCCGGATCTGAGCGGGCTGCGCTACGGCAAGGTCTGCATCCTGTCCGACGCCGACGTGGACGGCGCGCACATCCAGGTGTTGCTGCTGACCTTGTTCGAGAAGCACTTTCCCGCCCTCGTGCGCGCCGGGCATGTCTATGTGGCCCGCCCGCCGCTGTTCCGCGTGGACGCCCCCGCGCGCGGCAAGAAGCCGCCGCTCAAGCTCTACGCGCTTGACGAGGGGGAACTGGGCGCCATCCTGGACAAGCTGCGCAAGGAAGGCGCCCGCGAGGGCAGTTGGACGATCAGCCGATTCAAGGGTCTCGGGGAAATGAACGCCGAGCAGCTCTGGGACACCACGCTCAACCCGGACACCCGCCGCCTGCTGCGCGTCACCGTTCCCGACGAAGGTGCAACGCGCGGCGTGCTCACCCAGCTGATGGGCCGCAACGAAGCCGCGGCGCGCCGCGAGCTGATGGAGTTGCACGGCGACGCCGTGACGGTGGACATCTGATGAGCCCCAGCCCCCGCCTGCGCCCCACCATGCTGTCCGACCTGGATTGGGTCGTCAGCGTCGAGCAGGACGGCAGCAATCGGCCCTTCATCACGCCCTGGGAGCGCCCCCAGCACGAGGGGGCCCTGCGATTCGCAGACGCACGGCATTTCATCGTCGAAGGCGAATGGCATGAGCGCCTGGGTTTCGTCATCCTGCAGGGTTGCCGCAACCCGCATGGTTCGGTCGAACTCAAGCGCCTCGTGCTGCAAGCCAAAGGCCAAGGCCTGGGGCGCAGCTGCGTGCGCTTGCTCAAAAAGCTCGCCTTCACGCAGCTGCACGCCCATCGCTTCTGGCTCGACGTGAAAGCGCTCAACGAGCGCGCGCACCAGCTCTACCTCAGCGAAGGCTTTGTGGAAGAAGGGCGCCTGCGCGAGTCCGTGCGTGTCAGCATCGAGGGCGCCGACGGCTACGACAGCCTGATCGTCATGTCCATGCTCGACCGCGAGTACCAGGCACGATTGGCGATGGACCTGGAGGGCGCATCGCCTCTCGCCCTGCATTCCGAACTCTCCTGAGGCGCGCCAGCGCCATCCGTTCACTTCTTCCGTTTCTTCCATGCCCGAGCAGTTGAGTTTGATGAGCGAGCCCGCCACGCCGGACGAAAGCGGCGAAGCCCTGGTGCTCGCCGAGTACGCGCAGCAGGCCTACCTGGAGTACGCCCTCTCCGTCGTGAAGGGTCGCGCGCTGCCCCAGCTCAGTGATGGGCAGAAGCCCGTGCAGCGGCGCATCCTGTATTCGATGTTTCGCATGGGCCTGGCCTGGGCCGGCGCCAATGGCGCCAAGCCGGTCAAGAGCGCCCGTGTGGTGGGTGATGTGCTGGGCCGTTTCCACCCGCACGGCGACCAGGCCGCCTATGACGCGCTGGTGCGCATGGCCCAAGACTTTGCGCAGCGCTACCCGCTGATCGACGGCCAGGGCAACTTTGGCTCGCGCGACGGTGATGGTGCCGCCGCCATGCGCTACACCGAGGCGCGGCTCACGCCGCTGGCCCGCCTGTTGCTCGACGAGATCGACGAAGGCACGGTGGACTTCGCGCCGAACTACGACGGCTCCACCGAAGAGCCGCTGCACTTGCCGGCGCGCCTGCCCTTTGTGCTGCTGAACGGCGCCAGCGGCATTGCTGTGGGCATGGCCACCGAGGTGCCCAGCCACAACCTGCGCGAAGTGGCCTTGGCCGCGGTGGCACTGCTGAAGAACGACCAGCTCAGCGACGACGAACTCTTCGCGCTGCTGCCCGGCCCCGACTTCCCCGGCGGCGCGCAGATCATTTCTGCGCCCGAGGACATCCGCGCTGCCTACGCCTCGGGGCGCGGATCCTTGAAGCTACGCGCGCGCTGGAAGGTCGAGGACCTGGCGCGTGGCCAGTGGCAGCTCGTCATCACCGAGCTGCCGCACGGCGTCTCCAGCCAGAAGGTGCTGGAGGAAATCGAGGAAATCTCCAACCCCAAGGTCAAGACCGGCAAGAAGGCGGTCACGCCCGAGCAGCTGGCGCTGAAGAACAGCCTGCTGGCGGTGCTGGATGGCGTGCGCGACGAAAGCAGCAAGGACGCCCCGGTGCGCCTGGTCTTCGAGCCCAAGAGCCGCACGGTGGCTGTGGAGGAACTGACCCAGCAGCTGCTGGCCCACACCAGCCTGGAAACCAGTTGCACGGTCAACCTGACCATGGTCGGCCTGGACGGCAAGCCTGTGCAGAAGAGCCTTCGCCAGGTGCTGGCCGAGTGGCTTGGCTTCCGCCAGGGCACGGTGGAGCGGCGCAGCCGGCACCGCCTCGCCAAGGTGCAGGACCGCATCCATGTGCTCGAAGGTCGCCAGTTGGTGCTGCTGAACATTGACGAGGTGATCCGCATCATTCGCAACAGCGACGAGCCCAAGGCCGCGCTGATCGAGCGCTTCCGCCTGAGCGACCGGCAGGCCGAGGACATTCTGGAAATCCGCCTGCGCCAACTGGCGCGGCTGGAGGCGATCAAGATCGAGCAGGAGCTCGCCGAGCTGCGCGCCGAGAGCGCCAAGCTGGAGGACATCCTGGCCAGCCCGGCCGCGCTCAAGCGGCTGGTGGTGAGGGAGATCGAGTCGGACGCCAAGCAGTTCGGCGACGAGCGCCGCACCCTCATTCAGGCCGAGAAGCGCGCCAGCAGCGAGATCAAGATCGTCGACGAGCCGGTCACCGTGGTCGTCAGTAGCAAGGGTTGGGTGCGCGCGCTCAAGGGGCACGAGGTGGACGTGAACGGCCTTTCCTTCAAGGCCGGCGATGCGCTGTATGGCGTCTTCCCCTGCCGCAGCGTGGACACCCTCATCGCCATCGGCTCCAGCGGGCGCAGCTACTCGGTAGCCGTCAGCACCCTGCCAGGCGGCCGTGGCGATGGCGCCCCCATCACCAGCCTCATCGAGCTGGAGTCCGGCACGCAGTTGCTGCACTACCTCGCCGGCCCGGCCGGCCAGTCCCTGGTGCTGGCCGGAAGCGGGGGCTTCGGCTTGGTGGCCACCGTGGGGGACCTGACCGCCTCCAAGCGCGTCGGCAAGACCTTCCTCACGCTGGAAGCGGGCGAGCTGCCGCTGCGCCCGGTGCCGGTGAGCCCGCAGCAGCCGCAACTGGCCGTGCTGTCCGAGCAAGGCAGGCTGCTCACCTATCCGGTCACCGAGCTGAAGCTGCAGCCCAAGGGCGGCCGCGGCCTCACGTTGATGGACCTGGAGGGCAAGGACCGCCTGCTCGCCCTGGCCTGCTTTGCCAGCCAGTTGCAACTCAGCGGCATCGCCCGCGGCAATAAGCCCAAGGACGAGGTGCTGCGTCTTTCCGGCTTGGCCGCACATGCCGGCAAGCGCGCGCGCAAGGGCAAGGCCGTGGAGGGCTTCAAGCAGGTGCTCGGTTTGCGGGGCCTCTGAGCCTTTGGGTCACGCATTCCTGCGTAAACGAGGAGAGGCACATCCCGTGCTTCCTTGTCGCCCGGAGGATCCCATGAAGCTCTATCGATCGCTCGTCGCCTGCGCCCTCGGTGCCCTGGTCCTCCTTCCTGCGCATTCCGCGCTGATCAACCGGGGCGGCGGCTTCATTTACGACAGCACGCTGAACATCACGTGGTACGCGAATGGCCTGGTCGGTCTTGGAAGCTGGCAGGACTTGGCCGACGGTCAGCCCTGGGGCGACATGACCCACGCCTTGGCCCTGGATTTCGCGGCGAACTTCAGCGTGTACGACCCGTTGCGCGGGACCACCTGGAGCGACTGGCGCCTGCCCAAGGCGGACCCGGCCTGCGGCACACCGGTCTACCGCTGTTCAGGCAACGAGCTCGGGCATCTGTTCTACGAGGACTTCAAGGGCACGCCCGGCTGGTCCTGGCTGTCGAACTCGCCGGGCAAGGACCATGCGGCGGTGGCCCTGTTCCAGAACCTGCAGAACGCTGTGTATTGGAATGCGGAACTTGGCGCCAACGACCCGATCAATCTGGCCTGGTCCTTCTCGGCCGCTGGCCAGCAGATCCGCAATACCCGCATCAGCCCGAACTACGTCCTGCTGGTTCGTGAAGGCGATGTGGCGGCCGTGCCCGAGCCAGGTGTCGCGGCGATGCTCAGCGCTGGCCTGCTCGTTTTGGCTGCAAGGCGCCGACGCCATCGCGTTTGACAGGGCCCCCCGGATGGCGGGTGCCCGAGACGACGGGCGCTGGGGCTTGGGCATGATGCGGATCTGCATTCCCCCACCCCATGTGCACCCGCTACATCCCTCCCGACATGGCCGCCACCGAGCGCTTTTGGCAGCTTGGCGCCCGTCAGCCCTGGCAGAACGTGCTGACCTTCTCGGGGGGGCTCGGTCCTTTCGTGCGCGCTGCTCGGCATGACAGTGAAGCGCGGACCGAGCTGGTCACCGGTCGCTTCGGCCTCATCCCCTGGTTCGCCGAGTCGCCGCGGCTGAAGTTCTCCACCATGAACGCGCGCTTCGAAGAGCTGGCGCAAAAGGCCAGCTACCGCGATCCTTGGAAGCGCGGCCAACGCTGCCTGGTGCTGGCCGAGAGCTTCGACGAACCTTGCTGGGAAAGCGGCCGCAACGTCTGGTGGCGCTTCCGTCGTGCCGATGGCACGCCCTGGCTGCTCGCGGGGCTGTGGAACGCCTGGACCGACAAGGCCACGGGCGAGATCTTCGAAAGCTTCACGATGCTGACGATGAACGCCGACGCCCATCCGCTGATGTCGCGCATGCACAAGCCCGACCCCAAACTTCCGTCCGATCGCCAGGACAAGCGCAGCATCGTCGCCATCGAGCCTACCGACGCGCTGCGCTGGCTTTTTGCCCCTCAGGCCGAGGCCGCCAGCCTGGTGCGCCTCGCGCCGCTCGAAGCCTTCGACGCCGGACCGGCCTGACCCTCGAAAACCTCCATGCCGCTGCCCCCTTCCCACCTCCGCCGCTTGATGGCGGCCCTGTTCGCCTCCTTGACGACCCTGGCCACGCCGGTCACCGCGCCGGCTGCACCGGGTGCGTCCGTCCCGGAAGCGCCATTGCAACAGCTGCCCTACACCCCGAGCCTGGATCCGGCGGCCATGGACCGTTCGGTGGATCCTTGTGAGGACTTCTACCAATACAGCTGCGGGGGCTGGATCCAGTCCAACTCGATCCCCGCCGACCAGTCGCGTTGGAGCGTCTACGCCAAGCTGGCCAATGACAACCAGCGCCACCTCTGGGGCGTGCTGCAGGGGCTATCCGAGAGGCCGGGCCACCTATTGGGCGACTACTTCGCCGCTTGCATGGACGAGTCTGCCCTGGAGAAAGCCGCTCTCAAACCCCTGCAGCCGCTGCTGGCGCGCATTGGGGCCATGGAGTCGCGCCGCGAACTGCCCGCCCTGCTGGCCGATCTGCACCGCGCCACCGGTCGCCACGGCCTGCTGTTCGGCTACGGCTCGGGGCAGGACCTGGACGACCCCGAGCGCGTCATCGGCTTCGTGCTGCCCGGGGGCCTGAGCCTTCCCGACCGCAACGACTACCTCGACCAGGACGCCAAGAGCCGTGCCATCCGCGAGGCCTACCGTGCGCACCTGGTTCAGACCTTTGCGCGCCTGGGCGACGCTGACCCGGCCGCCAACGCGGCCACCGTGCTTCGGGTGGAAACGCAATTGGCGCGCAGCCGCCTGACGCGCGTCCAACTGCGCAACCCCTACCTGACCCGGCACCCGATGGACGCTGCGGCGCTGCAGCGGCTCATGCCGGCCTTCGACTGGACGGCCTATCGCCGCCAGCTCGGCGGGCCGGCGCCGGCGCGCCTGAACGTCAACGAGCCCGGCTACCTGCGCGCTTTGCAGGCCTGGCTGGTGCGCGCGCCGCTGCCGGAGCTGCAGACCTTCCTGCGCTGGCACCTGGCCGCAGCGCTCGCGCCCTACCTGTCGCACGAGTGGCGCCAGTCGCACCACGAATTTTTCGAGAAGACCCTCACCGGCCAGCCCCAGCCCAAGGCGCGCTGGAAGCAATGCGTGCAGCTGGTAGACGCGCAGCTGGGCGAGCAGCTCGGTCAGGAGTACGTGGCACGCAATTTCAGCCCCGAGCTCAAGGCGCGCGTGCTGACCATGAGCCGGCAGATCGAGCAAGCGATGGCCGAGCGCATCCAGACCCGCGCCTGGATGGACGAGGCCACGAAGAAGAAGGCGCTCGCCAAGCTGCATGCCATCGTCAACAAGGTCGGTTACCCGGACCGCTGGCGCGACTACAGCGGCTACCGCGTGGAGCGTGGGGACTTCGCCGGCAATGTGATGCGCGGCGTGGCCTTCGAAGTGGAGCGAGACCTGGCCAAGATCGGCCAGCCGCTCGACCGCAGCGAATGGGGCATGACACCGCAGACGGTGAACGCCTACTACAACCCGCAGATGAACGACATCAATTTCCCGGCCGGCGTGCTGCAGCCGCCGCTGTACGACGGCAAGCTGGACGACGCGCCCAATTACGGCAACACCGGCGCCACCATCGGCCACGAGCTCACGCATGCCTTCGACGACGAAGGGCGTCAATTCGACGCGCGCGGCGCGCTGAAGAACTGGTGGGCCAAGCGGCAGGAAGCGCGCTTTCGGCAGCAGGCGCAGTGCGTGACCCGGCAGTACGCGCAATACCCGGTGGTGGACGACATCCGCATCAACAGCCAGCTCACGCTGGGCGAGGACCTGGCCGACTTGGGCGGCACCATCCTGGCCTGGATCGCTTGGAAAGCACAAACGGCCGCCAGTCTCCCTGCGGTCGCCACCCCCCAAGGGGGCGCCGCCGGGCTTGGGAGCGGCCCGGCACCCGGCGCGGACGCGTCTGGGGCACCACCGAGCACGCTGCGCGACGGGCTCACGCCCGAGCAGCGCTTTTTCGTCGGCTACGCGCAGTGGGACTGCAGCGACCAGCGCCCCGAGGCCGCCCGCCAGAAGGCGCGCACCGACCCGCACTCGCCGGGCCGCTGGCGCATCAACGGTGTGGTGGTCAACATGAAGGAGTTCGAGACCGCCTTCCAGTGCAAGCCGGGCAGCCCGATGACCCGGCCGGACGCGGAGCGCTGCAGCATCTGGTGAGCAAGCTGGGGGGGTGACAGCGAGGAGGAGACCTGCCTAAGCTGGCTTCATCCCTGAACCATGGAGCCTAGCCATGACCCGTCACGCCTTCCTCTGCATCTCCTTCGCGCTGCTGGCCACGCCGGCCTTCGGCGCCCAGAAAAGTCAGGCCGACCTGGGCAGCAGCGGCGCTTTGTTGTCCAGCTGCGGCGGCTTGGCCACCGGTGGCTTCCCGGTGGAGGGCGGGCTGTTTGACTACATGGCGGGCAAGTTCAGCTGCGACGCGTTCACCACCGCATCGCCTGGCCAGTTGCTGGTCGCCGCCGGCGGATGGAACCAGGCGGCGCCGGTCGTGCAGACCGATGCGCATGGCAGCGCGCAGTTCGGCCAGGTGGGTGTCTATGCGCACTTTCGGGCCAACGCCAGTGCCGGTTTCGCTGCGGCCGAAACCACGGCCGGTTGGACCGACACCTGGACCTTGAACCCCGTCAACCCTGCGCTGATCGGCCAGGACGTGGTGCTCAGCTTCAGCCTGCATCTGGACGGCATGCTCGATGGAGTGCCCAGTGGCAACAGCTACACCCGCATCGGCGTTCAGGTCTGGAAGGACGATGGGAGCGTGCCCGGCCAGAGTTTTCGCGTGCAAGGACAGGGCCAGGGCGGCTTTCCTTTCCACCAGGACATTGACCAGGACCTGAACTTCTCGGTCACCGTGAAACTCGGCACGCCCTTCGAGCTCGGAGTCTTCACCCGTGCCTCGGCAGGTACGGCAGGCGCCGGGCCCAATTGGATGAGCGAGGCCACCAGCGACTTCGCCAGCACCATGACCTGGGGCGGCGTCCAATCGCTGACCCTGGCCGGCAGCCCGGTGGCCTTCACCTTGAGCAGCCAGAGCGGCATCGACTGGACGCAGCCCTTCGCGCCGGTGCCCGAGCCGGGCGTTGCGGCGCTGATGTTGCTTGGGCTGGGGCTGCTCTTGCCGCGGCGCGCCAGCCAGAACTGACTCGGTCACAGGGCCGCCAAGCGGCCCGCAACGTGCTCAAGGCGCGTAGGCGCTGGCCTTCAGGATGGCGGCCGGGTCGCGTGCGGCGAGCAACTCGCGCAGCGCGGCGCGCGGGTCGGCAGCCTTGGCGACGTAGGCCCGTGCGATGTTGCGACCCACCCAGTAGCCGAGCTCGCTGGGCCAGCCCTCGGGCAGGTCCGCAAAACGACGCCCGGCGTTGCCGAACCAGCGCTGCATTGCCTTGGAGTCACCGTCGATGACCCGCTGCCGATCCGCCAGGAAGCGCTGCCAGATGTCGGCCTCGCGGCCTCGCGCCCAGGCCTCGCGGGCAGGGTCGGGTTCCAGACCGGTCACCCATTCGGACAGCAGATCGGGCGTGCCCTCCATCAGCGCTGCCAGGAGCAGCCAGTCTTTGACGCCCGCCTCGGGTTGCGGCTGCCAGGTGTGGGCGGTCTCGTGCGCGAAGAAACGGCGCATCGTGGCGCGGAACTGCTCGGGCGTGGTGCCGGACTTGCACAGCACCTCCAGGCCGAGCGCCTGCGCGTCGGGCGCAGCAGTGCCGCCGCTGTTGCCGGCACCGAACACGAGATGCACGCTGGGCATCGGCAGCTCGGGCAGCAGGCCGCGGTAGGCCAGGTAGATGGCGCGCAGCTCGCCGTTCAGGCTGTCGGCCAGCGGCAGGCAGGTGGCGATGGCATGCGCGTAATCCGCCGGTCGGGCGGCCACCTCGCGCGCCAGGTTGGCGGCGTTTTGGATGCGGTGCGGGGTGAACACCGCCACGCCGCGGCCGGCGCCGTCCAGGTAACCGGCCTGCAGTTCGGCGGCGCTCGTCTTGCCGGCCAGGAACAGGGCGGCAAACCGGTGGGCGTCACGCGTCTGCACCCGCGCCTGCAGCGGGTCCTCGGCCGCCGACAGCGAGCTTGCGCCCATCCACAGGGCCAACAGCCAGACCGCGCGCTTCATGGCAGCAGCACCAGCGAACCGGTGGTGGTGCGCGACTCCAGATCGCGGTGCGCCTGCGCCACCTCCGCCAACGGGTAGCGCCGCTCGATGTGCGGCTTCACCGCGCCGCTGTCCAGCACGGCGAACAGGTCGTCGGCCATAGTCTGCGTGGCATCGCGGCTGGCCAGGTGCGTGAACAGCGTGGCGCGCGTGAGGTAGAGCGAGCCCTTGGGCCCGAGAAGCCCAGGGCTGAAGGGTGGCACCGGCCCGCTGGCGTTGCCGAAGCTGGCCAACAGCCCGAAAGGCGAGAGGCAATCCAGCGAGCCTTCAAAGGTGTCCTTGCCGACCGAGTCGTAGACCACCTTGACGCCGCGCCCGCCGGTGATGGCCTTCACGCGTTCGACGAAGTTCTCGCGCCGGTAGTTGATGGCATGGGCCGCGCCGTGGTCGAGCGCCAACTGGCATTTCTCGTCACTGCCCGCGGTGCCGATGAGCTGATAGCCCAGATGCCGCGCCCACTGGCAGGCCAGCAGACCCACCCCGCCGGCGGCGGCGTGCCAGAGCACGAAGTCCCCCGCCTGCAAGCCCTGCACCGGCAGCGTCTTCTTCAGCAGGTATTGCACGGTCAGGCCCTTGAGCATGCTGGCAGCGGCAGCCTCGAAGGGCACCGCATCCGGCAGGCGGCAGACGTTCTGCGCCGGCATCAGGCGCCGGTCGCAGTAGGCGCCGGGGGGATTGCTGGCGTAGGCGACGCGGTCACCGGGCTGCAGATGGGCCACCCCTGCGCCCACAGCCTCGACCACGCCCGCCGCCTCCATGCCCAGGGCGTGCGGCAGCGCCAACGGGTACAGGCCGGTGCGGTGGTACACATCGATGAAGTTCACGCCCACCGCGTGATGCCGGATGCGCACCTCACCGGGGCCGGGCTCGCCGACCTCCCGTGGCTCCAGGCGCAGTTGTTCGGGGCCTCCGGGGGCGTGCAGGACGATGGCGGGCATGGTGGCGGCGAAAGACGAGGGACCGCCAGTTTGCGCCATGCGGCGGCCCGTGCGGGTCGTCAGCCGCTGTCGTCCAGCGCGTGGCTCAGGTGATCGTCCAGGCCCCAGGCTTCCACGGCCCAGCCAGCTGGCGTGGCGCGCAGCCAGTTGATCGCGGCGTTGGGCAACGCGTGCTGGCGCGGCGAATGCAGATCGGCGTCGGTGGCCAGGCGGTAGGCGATGTCGAGCACACCGCCATGTGCCACCGCGAGCACCGTGCCGCCGTGGAAGCGATGGCGCAGGGCCTGCATCGCCGCGTGCACCCGGGCGGCGAAGGCTTCCACGGACTCGCCACCGGGGGGCTGATAACCGGGTCGCCGCGCCTGCAGGGCCTCGTGGATGGCCGGAGCCGCGGCGGCGATCTCGTCGCGCGTCAAGCCCTGCAGATCGCCGTGGTGGCGCTCGCGCAGCCGGGCGTCTTGTTCCACTGCGCTCGCCGTGCGACCGGCGGCCACTGCCTGCGCGGTGTGCAGGGCACGCTGCAAGGGGCTGGCCACGATGGCGTCGAAGGCCTGGCCACGCAGCGCGGCGGCCAGCGCACGCGCCTGCCGTTCGCCCTGTTCGTTGAGCGGAATGTCGGTCCAGCCCTGCATGCGCTGCTCGGCGTTCCAGGCCGTCTCGCCATGGCGTACCAGGCAGAGTCTCATGGGTGGCGCTCCCGCGGGGGGCTCACAGCGTGCGCGCCCAGCGCTTGAGTGCCCAGGTGGCTGCGGCCACCAGCAGCAGCACGCCGAGCAGCGCTGCCACACCCCATTCGCTGGGTTCACGCAGCTGGGCGAGGATCTCCGGCGCTGCCCAGGCGGTCACGCCCACCATGGGCAGCATGCCGATCAGGTTGCCGGCAAGGAAGGCGAACCAGCGGATCGGCGTCGCGCCCAGCATCAGGTTGACCACCGCAAAGGGCGCCGCCGGCACCAGGCGCACCACGAAGACCGCGAGCAGGCCGCGCCGTGCCACCAGCGCATTGAGCGCCTGCAGGCGTGGCCCGGCCCATTGCGCCACCGCCTGGCGGCCGAGCAGGGCCCCGGCGCCAAAGCTCAGCGCCCCGATCAAGCTGCCGCCCAGCAGGCAGCTCAGCGCGCCCTGCCAGGGGCCTTGCACCAGCACCGTCAGCAGCACCAGGAGCGAGAGCGGCACCGCCGCGCAGCCGGCCAGCACGAAGACTGCCAATTGCGTGGCCCAGCCGATGTGGCGGGCGCCTTCCAGCAGGGTGTCGGGGTGCAGCCAGGCGGCCGCCGGGCTGAAGCGCCAGGCCAGCGCCAGCGAGAGCAGCAGCAGCAGCGCGGCCAACAGGCCGGCCAGTCGGTGGCGGTGGCGGGGGCGGCGGTGGGCGTCGGGATCGGAGCTCAAGGCGCAGGAGGAAGGGCCAGGACACGGCGCAGGCATTGTGCGAGCCCGGCCACGCGGCCGGGCTCGAACACCGAGCCGTGCAGGCCTTGTACCTCTTCCTCATGAAGCTGCAATGGCGCACGCCAGGGGCCGAAGAGCAGGCCCTGCCAACGCGCCAGCCCGCTGGTGCGCAGCAGCCAGACCGCGCCGGCATACGGCCGCACGCGGTAGCGATGCAGCGCCAGCACCTGGCCGACCAGGCCGGTGTCCTTGAACATGGCGCCCAAGCGCCGGCCGTTCATGCTCAGCTCCTGAACGTAGAGGCTGCGCGTGAGCCAGCCCAGGAAGCGCCAGAGCCAAGGCTGGCGCAGCAGCCAGCGGGGGAACACCGAGTCGATGAGCACCAGACGCTGCACCGACGTGCCGTTCGCCTGCAGCCAGCGCGCTGTTTCCAGCGCGGCCACGCCACCCACCGAAAAGCCGGCCAGCCAAACCGGCGCCGCGCCCTGCGCGGCCTGATGTTTGTCGTGATGGGCCTGGATGTGCTGGCCGTAGGCGGCGGCCAGTTCGCTGAGCGTTCCCATCGGCACGCCCGGCGGCGGCTGCAGCATCTGCACGTTGACCTGGGGCGCCAGCGCCTGCGCCAGTTGCTGAAAGCGCAACCGATCCCCATGGCCGCTGGCGGCTAGAAACAAGGTGGGCGCGGCTTCGTGCTGGCTCAGCGCCAGCGCCATGGGCGCCTCGAGCCATCCACCCTTCGCGGCCGTTTCGGCCAAGCTGAGCTGCTGCGCCAACCTGGCCACGGTGGGCGATTGCGCCAGCAGGGCGAGGTCGGCGTGCAGGCCGGTGCGCTGCTCGATGGCGGCCAGCCAGTCCAGCGCTGCCAGGCTGTCGCCACCGGACTGGAAGAAGTCGTCGTCCACGCCCAGGTCTTCGCGCTGGAGCACGCTGCCCATCAGCTGAAGCAGCTCGGCTTCGAGCGGCGTGCCGGGTGGGCGGTGCGGCATGCTGGGCGCAAGGCCCGGGGCTGGCAGGCGCTGCTGGTCGAGCTTGCCAGTGGCCGTGCGGGGCAGGGCGTCCAGCAGCGTCCAGCCCGTCGGCAGCAAGGCCTCGGGCAGCCGCTGGCGGGCGGCCTGGCGCAATGCGTCCAGGTCGACGCTGGCAGGTGCCAGGTAGGCATGCAGCTGCGCTGGCTCGCCCGGCTGTGGCGCGTGGCCTTGCACATGCACCTCATGCACGGGGGGATGCAGGGGCAGGCCCAGCAGCGCCGCCTCTACCTCGCCGGGCTCGATGCGCTGGCCGCGAATCTTCAGCTGGCGGTCGGCGCGGCCCAGGAACTGAAGGCGGCCGTCGCCGTCCAGCCAGCCGCGGTCGCCTGTGCGGTAGATGCGAGCCTGCGGGTCGCCCGGCAGGAAGGGGTCGGGCCGGAAGCGCTCCTGCGTGGCCTCCGGGTCGCCCAGGTAGTCCAGCGCCAGCGTCGGGCCGCCCAGCCAGATCTCCCCGGGCGTGCCGAAGGGCAGGGGTTGGCCTTGGGCGTCCAGCACGTAGAGCCGGGTGTCGTCCACCGGGCTGCCCACGGGCAACGCCAGCGCCTCGTCGCCGTCGCGGCAATTCCAGGCGGTGGCAAAGATGCAAGCCTCGGTGGGGCCGTAGACGTTCCAAAGCGCGGCGCGCGTGCTGCGCAGCCAGCGCTGAGCGAGCGGTGGCGGCAGCACCTCGCCGCCGCAGCAGGCCACGCGCAGGCGCAGGCGCTCACGCTCGGCCGGCTCCAGGGCTTCAATGCCGTCGAGCAGGCGTGCCAGCGTGGTGGGCACCAAGGCGCTGAAGCTGCAGCCGTGGCGCGTCGCAAAGGCTGCCCAGCGCTGCGGTGCCAGACGCCCGGGCGGGGGCAGGGCCACGCTGGCGCCCAGCGTGAGCGGCAGCAAGAGCTCGATCAGGCTGGGGTCGAAGCCGGCCTGCGTGCCTTGCAGACTGCGGTCGGCCGGGCCGAGGTCCCAGACCCGTGCCAGCCAGGCAAAGCGCCGCGCCAGCGCGCCATGCGGCACGCGCACCGCCTTCGGCGTGCCGGTGGAGCCGCTGGTGAACAGCGCGTAGGCCGGTGCTGTCTCGTCGGGCCAGGGCGGCAACTCGGCATCGCTGACCGCAACGGCGTCGGCCTCGGCGTCGGCCGCCATCCAATCGGGGTGAAGGCGGGTGAGTCGCTCGGACTGCGCAGCTTCTCCAAGCAGCCGCCGTGCGCCACAGGCGGTCAGGAGGCTCAGCAAGGTGCACAGGCGCTCGTCGGGCGCCTCGGGGTCGAGGGGCACGAAGCTAGCGCCAGCGCGTGCCACCGCCAGCTGGGCGCAGACCAGATCGGGGCCGCGCGGCAGCAGCAGCGGCACCGGTTCAGCGGGCCGCACGCCGGCGGCGAGCAGGCGGGCGGCCAGGCGGCGCACGCGCGCAGCCAGCTCGCCATAGCGAAGGCTGCCGCCATCCCAGACCAGCGCGGTACTGAGCGGGTGCAGGGCAGCCTGCGCGGCAAATCGTTCGACGAAGCTTGGCGCGCGCTCCAGGTGGGCGAGGTCGCGGTGAAGGCCTTCCAGCACGGCCTCGCGCTCGGCCGGCGGCAGCAGCGGCAGTGCCTCCAGCGGCGCATCGGGCTGCTCGGCGAAGGTCTTGGCCAGCGCCACCACGCGGCGCGCCAGCAGGGCCAGACCGCGGCCGTCGAAGCAGGAGCTGCTGGCTTCGAAGACCAGCTCCAGCTCATGGTCAGCTCCAAAGTCGCAAACGGTGATGGACAGTGGAAAGCGCGCCGCGCCGTTGAACAACTGGTGCGTGCGTTCCACCTCCGCCCATTGGCTGCCGGCGCCCATGCGGTGGCGGTAGTCCTGGCGCTCGAAGGAAAGCAACAGATCGAAGGCGCTGTCGCGCCCCAGCCGGGCCAGGCCGAGCTGGCGCGCCAGCAAACTGGCCGGGTAGCGCGCATGGCGCATGGCCTGGCGCAGCGCCTGGCTGACGCGCGCCGCCAGTTCGCGCGGCGTGGCGGCGCCGACCACCTGCACGCGCAGCGGCATCACGCCCACATACATGCCCAGCGTGGCGCGGTGCGCGTGGCTGCGCCGGTTCAGCACGGGCACGCCGAGCAGCACCTCCTCGTGTCCGGCCAGGCAGCCGAAGTGCCAGGCGAGCACCGCGGCGAAGCTGGCGAATTCGGTGCCATGCGCCTGCTGAGCAAGCAGCAGCCAGCGCGCGTAGTCCTCGCGCGACAGCGGCAGGCGCTGCAGCAAGGCGGGCGGCAGTTGGCGCGCCGGCGCGGCGCGGCGGTTGCTGAACAGCGGCGGCGGCAGGCGTGGCAGCTCCGAGGCCCAGAAGGCGGCGTCGCGCTGCATGCCCTCGCCCTGGCGGTAGGTTTCGTCTTCCTGCAGGTGCTGCAGATAGCTGCGGTCTTCGACCACCTCGCTCGACGTGCCGGCAGCGAGTTGGTTGTAATGCCAGACCCAGCGCGACAGGAACTGCGCGCTGCCCCAGCCGTCCATCACGCTGTGGTGCGCCATGAGCAGCAGGGCGGAGTCGGTGTCGCCACAGCGCACCCAGCCGGCGCGCCAGGGCGGCGGGCCCTTGGCGCTGTTCGTGTCATTCGCATCGTTCGTGCCCAGCGGCTCCAGCGCTTCCGTCAACCAACCTTGCCAGACCTCGCGATAGCGGGCGTCCGGATCGCTGTCAGGCCCGAATTGCTGCTCCATCAGGGTGGGGCGCGCCTCGTCCGGGCTCAGCAGGCGTTGTCCGGCCAGGTCCGGACACAGGCGAAGCGAGGGCTGCTCGACGCACATGCGGTGCAGCGCTTCGTGCAGCCATTCGCCCTTCAGAGGGCCATGCACCTTGGAGTACCCACCGATCCGCAGGTGCCGGCTGCCCGGCCAGGCGCGCTGGTCCTGCAGCACCTCGTGCTGCGCGAGGGCCAACGGCAGCAGGGTGCTCATCGAAGCAACTGGCTCTTGTCCCAGGCGGCGATTTGCTTCACGGCGTACTCGTACCCGCGCTCTGCAATCTCCTCGGCCCGTTTGTAGGCCATCAGCGAGAACTCGGCCACCGGCGGCTCCAGGTAGAAGTCGCTCTGCGCCAGCGTGCGGCCGCGCTGCACCATGCCACCGATGTGACCGGCGCGGTAGAGGATCTGGCCGATGGAGGGCAGGGCGGCGTCTTTGCGCAAGGTGGCGCGCAACTTGTCCCCCGCGCCCAGGCGTTGCATCTCGGGCTCCACGTTCATCGGTTCGGCCACGTCCACGTCGATGGCGATGACGCTGCCGTTGCCGCGTCGCCGCTCCAGCTTGGCACCCAGGCGCCGGCGCATGGCCTCGACGGGCACGTTGTCGAGGATGGCGCCGTCCACCAGCAGGTCACCGCGGTGCGGCACCGGCGGCAGCAGGCCGGCGGGGCTGTTCGAGGCCAGCACGGCGCGCCATAACGGGCCTTCGTCGAGCACGGTGGTGCAGGCGCGGCTGAGGTTGCAGGCAGCGGTGAAGAAGGGCAGCCAGAGCGCGTCGATCAGGGCGTCGTGACCACCGTGATGGCACAGGCGGCGGATGCCCTGCTCCATGCGCCGCCCGGACAGCAGCGACACCATGGGCAGCGTGGGGCGCTCGCCGGCGGCGGCGAAGGCCTGGATGCGCTCGCGGATGGCGTCCAGCGAGTAGCCGAGCACGTACTGCGAACCGATCAGCGCGCCCATGCTGTTGCCGCCCAGCAGGTCGATGGGCACGCCGGCTTCCTGCAGCGCCTTGAGCACGCCGAGGTGGGCGAAGCCGCGCGCGCCGCCGCCGCCCAGCACCACCCCCACGGCGTGGCCCGTGAGGAAGCGCGCCAGGCGGGCGGCGTCGCCCAGATGCGACTGGCGCAGCGGAAGCACGCGTTCGAGCTCGGCGCGCTCCTGCCACCAGGGGCGCTGCGACCCAGGCAGGACCATGCCGGCGGGGTTCAGCAGCACCAGTTGCTGGCGCTTGTAGTGGAAGCCGGGCTCCTCGCGGAGCTTGCGCTCGAAGGCGCCCATCAGCGGGCTGCCCGAGGCCGGCGCCACGAACACGATCTGGTCGGCCTGTCGGACGGCGAAACGCGTCCAGGCGCTGAGCTGCGGCTCGGCGCGGATCAGCAGCACTTCGGCCGACAGCTCCCATTGGTCGAAGCGCCGCATGGCCTGCACCAGATCGACCTCGCTGGCCTGCTGCCCTTCCGGCTGCAGCAGGCGCACCTGGCCGGCCGGGCCCAGCGCCGCTTGCAGCGCCAGCGCCAGCTCCTGAAGGCCTTCGGTGGGCAGCAGGGGCACGAGGGCAATGGTCTGCGCACGCGCCGCCTCCACCGGCTTGGGCGTATGCCGCAGGTAGCGCACCAAGGCCTGCGAGAACACGCGGTTGAAGAGGACCGGGTCGTGGTGCAGCAGGGCCTCGAAGCCGGCTTCGTCGAGCCAGGCCACCACGGAGTCGCGCAGCGCCGTGACGTCGGCCGGCCGGGGCTGGCGCAGCATCAGTCCAGCCTCGCCCTGGCATTCGCCCGCTCCGAGTTCGTTGAAGAGCTGCAATTCGCCCTGCGGGCCGACCCGCGTAACGCGCAGCCGCCCGCTGACCACCACCACCAGACGGTCGGCCAGCTCACCCTCGCGCAGCACCAACTCGCCCGCAGCCAGGCGCTGGATGTGCAGTTGGGCTTGCAAGGCATCCAAGGCTGGCTCGGGCAGGGCGCCGAACACCGGGCTGCTGCGCAGCACCTGGCGGAGTTGCTCGGGCGAGGGCAGGGGGGTGTCGCTCATGGCGCCTGCACGGTGACACGAAAAGAGCGCGCGGCGGCTCAGGGTTCCCCGCATTCCTTGCTCGTCTGTGCATCCCCCTTTTGGGGGGCTCTGGCGCCAATTCCTCGCCGCAAGCAGCATGGCGCCCTTCCTGAAGGAGCAAGGCATGCAGTTTGAAGAGATCGACGCCGGTGATTTCCGCATCTATGCCGGGGCGCTGGAGCGCAAGGGCAACGCCAGCTATTGCGCCGCTGTGGTGGTGATCCGCCTGCGTGCCGACGGGCTTCGCGAGGAGGTGTTCCGCGACGAAGACATCGGCGCCGGCTACCCCTGGCCGAACGCCCAGGAGGCGCTGCGCTACGCCGTGCAGCGCGGCCGCGACATCGTGATGTGCCGCACCGGCATCCAGGGCCGCCGTTGGAGCCGCGCGGCGGCGTAACTCAGGCCCCGCCATCCGTCGCCCGTCGCGCCGAACGGCGCCGGCGGCTCCCAAGGGGCCTGGCACTGGCTATCGTGCCGGTCATGCCCACTGAATCTCCCTCGCTGGCCGGCGTGCTGACCCAAACCCTGGGGTGGCGACGCGTGCTGCTGACCCTGGTGGTGGCCACGCTCACAGCGCTCGCGCTCAGTCCCATCTACGTCACCCCGGTGCCCGTGTTGGCCGGACGAGCCACGCTGGCCGGTCTGCTGGCGTTACTGGTTTTTGGCTTGCTCGAACACTGGCCGGCACGGTTGCCGCGCTGGATGTCGCGCTGGGTGCTGCAGGTCCTGGGTGTGGTCCTGGCCGTGCCACTGGGCGTGCTGCTCGCCTACCTGCTCTCCACCGGCGGCAATCTGTCGGCCTTCTGGCGCAACGAAGCGCGCATCACCGGTTTCCTGTGGATGGCAAGCAGCGGCCTGGTGCTGGGCGCGTTGCTGGCGCTGTCGGCCATGCTGCGCCAGCGCGAGGAGTCCGCCCGCGCCCAGGCCCTGGCTTTCGAGCTGGAGCGCAGCGAGCTGGAGCGCCGCGCCCTGGACGCCCGGCTGCGCCTGCTGCAGGCCCAGGTTGAACCGCATTTCCTCTTCAACACCCTGGCCAATGTGCGCGCGTTGGTGGATGCCGGCTCGCCCCAGGCCAGTCAGGTGCTGGGCAGTTTGATTGCCTACCTGCGTGCCGCCGTGCCACGCCTGAACCAGCCGGCGACGACCATCGGCCAGGAACTGGAGCTGGTGCGCGCCTACCTGGCCTTGATGCACCTGCGCATGCCCGACCGCCTGCAGTTCGAGGTGCGGGCCGGCCCTGAGGTGCAAGGTCTCCGCTGCCCGACCATGACCCTGCTGACGCTGGTGGAAAACGCGGTGCGGCACGGCATCGACCCTGGCGAGGAAGGCGGCCGCATCGAGGTCGAGGTGCGGCGCGAGGTTGCCCGGGTGCACGCCCGGGTGAGCGACACCGGCGTGGGCCTGCGCAGCGGCGGCGATGGCCTGGGCACCGGCCTGTCCACCTTGCGCGAGCGCTTGCAGTTGGTGTTTGCCGGTGACGCCCAATTGCGCCTCGCGGCACGCGAAGGGGGTGGGGTCGTGGCCGACGTCGAGTTCCCCGCCGAGGAGACCCGCGCATGAAGGCCCCGACCGCACTCGTTGCCGACGACGAACCGCTGCTGCGCGACGCACTGACGCGCTTGCTGGCTCAGGCCTGGCCCGAACTGCAGGTGCTGGCGCAGGCGCGCAACGGGCGCGAGGCGGTCGAGCACTTCGAAGCCCAGCAGCCCGACATCTGCTTCCTGGACGTGCACATGCCGGGCCTGAGCGGCGTCGAGGCGGCGCAGCGCATCGGCCGGCGTGCGCTCATCGTCTTCGTGACCGCCTACGACCAGTACGCCGTCCAGGCCTTCGAGCAGGGGGCGCTGGACTACCTGGTCAAGCCGGTGGAGCCCGAGCGCTTGGCCGACACCGTGGCGCGCTTGAAGGAGCGCCTGCGCGCGCCGGTGCGCGACGACACCGAATCGCTGATCGCCCAGTTGGCCGAGCGCCTGGGTGCACCGCAGGCCAGCGCGCCGCTGCGCTGGATCCGTGCCTCGGTGGGCCAAACCCTGCGCCTGATTCCCGTGGACGAGATCGACTTCCTGAAGAGCGACGAGAAGTACACCCTGGTGGCCTGGAAGGGCGATGGCGACAAGCCCGGCGAAGCCTTGATCCGCACCCCGCTCAAGGAATTGGTGGCCCAGCTCGACCCCGCACAGTTCGTGCAGGTGCACCGCTCGGTGGTGGTGAACCTGCGCGCCATCAGCCATGTGCAGCGTGGCATGAACGAGACCGCCGACATCCACCTCAAGGGCCGCGACGAGGTGCTGCCGGTGTCCCGGTCCTACCTGCACCTGTTCCGGCAGATGTAGCGCGGCCCACTTGTGCCAGATTCGTAGTTTTGAGGAAGGCAGCGCCGCCATCGAGCGATAGGGTGGCACCCCGGGATGAGGCTGACTCATCGAAGGGGGGCACGTGCGCATGGCAAGTTGGAAACGTGGCATGCCGGCTTGGCGACCGGTGGCTTGGGCGGCATGGGCTTGCATGGCTTCAGCGTCTCACGCGGGGGTTATCAGCAATGCTTATGTGTCGCCATGCATCGGCATTGATGTGCCGGGCGAGACCTGCATTAACGATCTCGCGCTGTTGCGCACCCGGGGCATCGTGGTGGGTGTGCCTCGGCTGCAGGACGGCGTTTGGGTCCAGCGCCCTGGCTACCTGGATGTGCGCAACGCCACCCTTCAGACGCCAAGCATCACTGTTCAGGTCAACGGAGGGGCTTCGCTGCTGGAGGTCGTGGACTCCAACCTCAGCTTGAACGAGTTGCAACTCCAGGGTGGGCGCATGCTCATGGAAGGCGGCGACCTCTTCGCCAACTTCGTGCGCGTAGATCTTGGTAGTGCGGCTAACCTTCAGCGCGGCGTGTTGCACGGGGGTGAACTGTTCGTTGCCGGTGGTGCGCACGATGGCGCTCTGCCAGTCCACCTGCGGGTGATGGGCCGTACCGCCCAGCTGAACTTCACGCGCAGCGACATTGGCGGCAGAGTGCTGATCGATAGCGATCCCGCCCATCCCGCGATCTTCAGCCGTCTGGGTAGTACCCGGGTGTTCGGCGAGCATGGCAGCTTTCTGGCTCAAGGTGGCGTATTGCGCGCACAGGACCTGACAGTGAGTGAGGGCGCGAACGCTGAACTCCGAGGAACCCTGCTGGACCTGGACGGCTCATATGGAAGTGCCGCTTACCAGGTATGGAAGGTGCAAGGGGTGGAAAGTCGGCTGCTCCTGCAGGATGTCCGCACCATCCCCGAATTGCGTTCCCTGGCCATGGTGGCCGATCTGGGCGGCATGCTTGAAGTGACCGGGGCAGCGACGAACCTGCCGGATTGGAGCCTTCTGCAGGTGCGGGGTGGCTCGGCAATCCTTCGGGACCAAGCGACTCTGCATCTGACAACAAACAGTGTCGTGGAAGGTCGCGTCGACGGACAGGGCCAGCGGCAGCGCGCGACACTCGAGGTGGGCGGCGGGGCACGGCTTGCCGGTAGCCTCGTGCTGCGCGACGGCGCTGAGATGCGGTTGCTTGAAGGCGGGGTCTTCGGAGGGCATGCGAGTCTGACGAGTTCTCTGTTCATGCGCGGTGATCTGGCGAGCAGCCAGTTGTCCATGCAATCTGGCAGCTTTGCTCGGTTGAGTACGCTTGAGCTCCGCGGCGACGCCACTTTCGACGTTTCGCCCGGTGCCGAGTTGCATGCGGCCCGGCTTTCGAGCACGGGGACCACCGGTCGACAGCATGTCGCCTGGCGCGACGCGCTGGCCGGTGGCGCAGGCAGTGTCGAACTCGCTAGCGGCGCGCTCCTTGAACTGGACCGCATGGGCGGCAGCTTTGCCGTGGGCAGTGTGAGCATGCTGGGTGGCGAAGCCTGGATTCGGGACAGCGACATGGGTTTGGGTGGTTGGCTGACTGCCGCCCAAGGGGCCAGCTTGTATCTGTGGAGGAGTCGCTTCGTGCCCGCTTCATCGGCGGCCGATCTATCCATGACTGCGCAAGGCGACGGCAGCCTGATCAGCATGCAAGATGTGACTTGGCAACTTTCTGGCAAGCCGTTTCAGTTCAACGCTTCTCACGATGGCCAACTCATGTTGGGCAATTTGCGGCTGGTTGCGGCAGGGCAGGGATCTGTGAGGGCCGACAACGCAAAGATCAGCTGGCATGCGGAACCCAATACACCTGTGCCGATCGGCTCTGTGTCCTCAGTGGGCACGCGCTCGCTCGTGGACTTGCGCAACCTGGATCTGCCCGATGGCCAAAGCTTTGCTGCTCAGGCGCAGGAAGGGCAGCTACTGCTTCACGCTGTGCGTGGCACGGCCGCGTTGGACCTGGACGCCAAAGATGGCGCTCGGCTGAGCCTACGCGACACCCAACTTGGGCAGGCGGGCCAGGGGACTTTGACGGTGCAGGGTCTGGCCAGCGAACTTGAACTGCTCGGTGACAGCCGAGTGATCGTTGGCAGCGCGTCTCTCGACGACGGCACGCTGAGCATAGAGGGTGCCCTGCACGCACAGACCTTCACGGCCACGGGAATGGCCCGCATGGGCTTGTACAACGCGGAGTTGCAGGCCGACCAGTTGCGCTGGCGCTCAACTGGCGTCATGTCCTTGGATCCGACCTCTCGACTTTGGCTCAAGGGTTCCAACTCGATGAGCATCGCCGCGGGGCAGGCCAACGTGCTCGGTCGGACGGAGATCCTGCAGCAGAGCTCGCCCCAAGTCTTGCCTGCGCAGCCCTTGGCCGAGGAGTCCCTGAGAGGAAGCCTGCTGTTGAGCGGCATCCTGCAGGTGACCAAGGCACCCTTCGTTCAGTGGTTGCCCCTCGTAGGTGAGCCCATTCGCCTGTTGAGCGCTGGCAGCATCGATTTGGGCGAAGGCATCTATGGCCGCGCCGAGTTGCATGAAGGGTACTGGATCACCCAAGTGGGACAGACGCAGTTCCGCTTCGCCAACGACGTGCTTCCATACCAGGCCCGGGTGCCTCTGGTGCTCCGCCACGGTTGCACGCTGAACGGACGTGTCAAAGACGCTTGCGACGCCTCGACCCTGGCTTTTGCGGTGATGCCGGACAAGGGGGCTGGCGGTCGGATTTTCGACCCCTTGCCGTCGGAGGCCCCGCGTGGACTCGCTGCCGCCGATCGGCTCAGCAGCGACTGGCGCATCCGAGAGATGCTCGCCCGCTGGGTCATGCAGGCGAGAGAACCGATGTTCTGGCGCGAAGGAAGTGACCGCTTTCAGCTAGAAGGATTGCAGGTGGCCGTCGGAGCCATAGGGGGCACGACGAGAGTGCTCGTCCGACTGGATCCCGACCGTCTCTCGGGAGAGGCCGACCTGCTGCGTCGATGGGGTCTGGACGGTAGTGCCCCCAATTTGCAATACGACGCATATGTGCGCAACCTGGTCTCCTATGTGGGGGCGTTGCATGCTGCGCACCCCGATCAACAGTTGGTGCTGACAGGGGAAGGCCTTGGAGGTTCGCTGGCCAGCATGGTGGGGCATCGCCTGGGCATCGACGTCTATAGCTTCGGCGCCCTGTCGGTGAATGCCTCGCATCATTGGCAAGGCTCACGCTACGAAGGCGCGTTCAAGTTGGGTGACGACTTGCGTCAGCTCGACGATGCTGATCGGATAGTGAACTTCAGCCTGCTTGGCGATCCTCATCGCGATCCGGCTGCGTCAGTGTTCGGGCGTGATCTCAGCCTCATCCAAGATCCCTTTGCTGTGCTCGCGCAGCGCGGGTGGTCACTGCCCATGGCACCTGGAGTGAGCTTCGATCGCGGATTGGTACCCTCATCGGCACCGGTGGACTGGGTGCAGCAGCTCAGTGGCATGGCGGCAAGGGTAGTGAGCACACGTCAGCGTGGCTTGAGCGGCAGCAGTGAGGATGCGCTGAGCGATGCGGACCTCCGAGCTTGGCTGAGCGTCCTGATCGATCCCTACATATTGCGCCCGATGGGGCGGGACAATGACGGCAGCTTCTTTGACCTTGCTGTTCAGGGCGCGCAGAACTACTTGTTGGATCCGTTCGTCGCGCCGGGTTACCTGATTCGCCAAGATGCGGGTGTACGCATCAGCCATTTGCTGATGCCGCACCTAGCCTCCCATTCGCTCAATTGGCAGGTGGAACTGGAGGTGGGTGGCTATTGGCAAGCTGGCCCGTTGATCAGTAGCGGGGAGGTGCTGACCCTGCCTGCTGAAGCTCAGGGGATTCGCCTGACCTTGTTGGGCTCTGCAGCTGACCTGCCGCTTGGCCAGGAGATGTTCTTCAACGTTCAGTTTGCGGGAGCTGGTCGCACCCAACTCCATGTGCTTGAACTCGGCCTGCCGGCTGTGCCGGAGCCGCAGACCTGGTTGCTATGGCTAGCGGGTATAGGTTGTTTGCACCGAGTACAACTTCGCAGAGCAGCGCGGCAAACCGCTGTGCATCCGTAGCGACTGAGGCCTCTTGGCCCGACCCGTCGCGACGCAGAGGCCTCGGCATTGCAGCCAGCCTCATGCATCGCCGGTCTTTCGCATCCCTTGGAGTGCCCGAGCGGTCTGGTGCCGTTTGGTCGACCAACACGCAGCTTTCCGGCCCAATGAGGCCACCTACCTGTGACGCACCGCGACGGCACTTGCAGATGCCAGCGAGCAAACGGCGTTCAGGCGCGCCGCCGTCCCAGGCGCAGCGTGACGGCCAGGCCCAGCGCCATCAGCGCCCAGCTGGAAGGCTCCGGGACCGCCGGCAGCGCGTCGGGGCTGAGCAGGAAGGCGTGCGTCACCTGCCAGGCATTGGCGGGGCCGAGCCGGTAGTTGTAGACCGCGGACACGAGGATCTGGCCGCGGTCGTTGGTGGCGCTGGCACCGGTGATGAGCAAACCGTGCGGGTTGAACACGTCCGAACCGCCAAACCAGGGATCGGCCGGCGAGATCAGGGTGTTCAGGTCCACCATGCCCAGGCCTTCCCGCCAGAGGAAGCCCACGGTCTGGCCATCGGCGCGCAAGGCGCTGCCCACCACCCAACCCAGGTTGTTGACGTCGCGGGCCTGGCTCAGGGTGCTCACGGCGCCGAGGTGGGGGTTGTTCTCCCAGCCTGGGATGGCACCCAGGCCGCTCATGGCGCCATCGATCCAGCGGAAGGCTTCCAGCTTGCCGGCGGCATTGCGTGAGGCGCCGACCACGGTGCCATGGTCGTTGAGGGCGAAGGCTTCGGAGTGGTTGCGCGTGGCGTCGAGCACGCCCAGGTCGGTCACCGTGTTGTCAGCCTGCCAGAGCACCGCGTGCGAGGCACCGAGCAACGCGCCGACATTCGAGGCGCCTGCCATCTGCCCGCTCTGGTTTATATCCCGCGCAATGCCGCCGCCGCCCAGGCCGTTCAATCGTTGCGGGGTGTAGCCCCCGTTGCCGTTCGGCAGCCAGCGCAGCGGGAAGCCGTAGTTGCCGGGCAGATCCTGGCCGGCGATGGTGCCCGCGTCGTTGATGGCGTAGGCACGCCCTGTGGATTGCGCCACGCCCACGCCGGGCAGCACCGCCCAGCCCCCATCGCGGAAGACCGCGGCCATGTTGCCGCCATCGGACAAAGTGCCGACGAAGTGGCCGCTGTCGTTGATCTGGTAGCCCACGCCATTGCGGTAGCCCACCCCGTTCGCCACGGGGGGGACGTACACGGCGCTGCGGCGGCTGCCATCCTGAACCGGGGCCGTCCAGAGCGCCGTCTGGGTGCTTTGGCTGGTGCCGATCTGGCCGATCACGTCGCCACGGGCGTTCAGCCCATAACCCGTGGTGGGTTGGCGCGCTTCCCACCCCGGCGCGATGCCGAGGTCGACGAGGGAGAAAGTCAGTGCCTGGGCTGGCGCTGGGGCAAAGAGAGCCAGTGCGGTGGAGAGGCCCAGCGCGAGGGGCAGGCGGGAGGCGACGTGCATGAAGAACCCTTTCCGATGGAGGACTGCAGGTGAGCAGCCCCTTCATCGGTCTACGCAGCGTCAACCGCCGCCAAGGCTCATGGCCAGGGTCGGCACCCCCGGGGTGCGGGGGGCGCACCCATCAAATGGCTTCGGTGCGGGCCAGCAGCCAGTCGCGTGCAGCGCCTTCCACCAGGGGCAGCAGGCGTTCGCGCACGGTGGCGTGGTAGTCGTCCAGCCACTGCACTTCGTCGGCGCGCAGCAGCGCGCGGTCGATGGGCCGGGTGTCGATCGGGCACAGGGTGAGCGTCTCGAAGGCCAGCATGTCGCCGAACTGGCCGTTCTCCGGCGTGGCCAGGGGCACGTTGAGCACGAGGTTCTCGATGCGCACGCCCCACTTCCCCGGCCGGTAGAGCCCCGGCTCGATGCTGGTGATCATGCCCGGCTCCATGGCCATGGTGGCGTCGGGGATGGCTTTGCTGATGCTCTGCGGGCCTTCGTGCACGTTCATGAAGTAGCCCACGCCGTGGCCGGTACCGTGGCCGTAATCGCAGCCGGCTTCCCAGAGCGGCGCGCGGGCGATCGCGTCCAGCATGGGCGACAGCGTGCCGCGCGGGAAGACGGTGCGGCTCAGGGCCAGGGTGCCCTTGAGCACGCGGGTGTAATCGGCGCATTGCTGGGCGGTGGGCGTGCCGATGGCCCAGACGCGGGTGATGTCGGTGGTGCCGCCTTCGTACTGGCCGCCGGAGTCGATCAGCAGCAGGCCCTCGCCGTCGAGGTAGGAGAAGGAGGAGGGCAGGGCGCGGTAGTGCGGCAGCGCGCCGTTGGCCATCCAGCCGGCGATGGTGGAGAAGCTCAGCCCGAAGAAGCCCGGGCGCTTGGCGCGCTCGCGGCTCAGCAGTTCGTCGACGTCCAACTCGCTCAGGCGCTCGCCGCGCGCCAGTCGGCTCTCGAACTCGGCATAGAAGGCACACATGGCTGCGCCGTCCTGGCGCATGGCCTCGCGCACATGCTCGGCATCCAGCGCGCTCTTGCGGCTCTTGGCCAGGGTGCTGGGGTTGATGGCTTCGACCACCCGGCAGGCTGCGGGCAGGGCCTGGCGCGAACCGAGGGTGACGCGCTTGGGGTCCAGCCACACCACAGCGCTGGGAGGCAAGGCTGCCAGGTGCGCGGCGGCCTGCGCGTAGTCGGCGAGGTGCACGCCGTCCTGGGCCAAGCGCGCGGCCAGCGTCGCGTCGATCTGGCCCTGGCTCACGAACAGGGTGGCGGCTTCAGGCGCGATCAGCAGGTGGGCGACGAACACCGGGTTGTAGTCCACGTCGCTGCCGCGCAGGTTCAGCAGCCAGCCGATGTCGTCCAGGCTGCTGACGAGGTGGTGGGTGGCCCCCCGCTCAGCCAACTTGGCGCGCACCAGGGCCAAGCGCTCGGCGCGGCTTTGCGTGGCCTGCGGCGCGCGGTGTTCGCGCACGGGCCGCTTGGGCAAGTCGGCGCGCTCAGGCCATGCGCCGGCCAACGCATCCACGCCGGGTTGCCAGCTCAGGCCGGCCGCCTTGCAGGCGCCGCCCAGTTGCGCGGCCAGCGCGAGGGCCAGGATGCTGGCGTCCGAGCCGACGGTCTGGCCCGGCTTCAAGGCCGCCGTGAGCCAAGCGATGGGATCGTCGGCGCTGTTCTTCGCCATCTTCACCAGCTCGACACCGCTGCCGGCCAACTCCTTCTCGGCCTGCTCCCAGTAGCGGCTGTCGGCGAACACCGCGCAGCGGTCCTGCGTGAGCGCCACGTATCCGGCGGACCCGGTGAAACCGGACAGCCACTGTCGCCCCTGCCAGCGCTCAGGCAGGTACTCGCTCAAATGCGGATCGGCGGAGGGGATGAAGTAGCCGTCAAGCTGGAGGCGGCGCAGTTCGGCCTGCACGGTGGCAACGCGGGTGCGGGCGGGGTGGGTGCGGGTGTCCATGAAGCGGTCCTCGGAAGGGAGATGCGGATTGTCGGGGCCGACCGCGCTACATGCGGGTTCTCACGGTCCACAGCTCCGGAAACAGCACCACCTCCAGCATCTTGCGCAGGTAGGCCACCCCGGCCGTGCCGCCGGTTCCCTTCTTGAAGCCGATGACGCGCTCCACGGTGGTTACATGCCGGAAGCGCCAGAGCCGGAAGGCATCCTCCAGATCGACGAGTTCCTCGGCCATCTGGTATAGGTCCCAGTGCTTTTCCGGCGCCGCGTAGACCGTGGCCCACAGGGCTTCCACCGTTTCGTGGGCTTGCCAGGGCTGAGTGACATCGCGCGCCAGCAGTTCCGCCGGCAGCGTCAAGCCGCGGCGGGCGGCCAGGCGCAGCACCTGGTCGTAGAGGCTGGGCGCCTCGAACGCGGCGCGCACGGTGGCCAGGCGCTCGGGGTGGTGCTCGTGGGGCTTGAGCATGGCCGCCACCTTGTTGCCAAGCAGGAACTCGATCTGCCGGTACTGAAAGCTCTGGAAGCCGCTGCTCGGGCCCAGGTAGGGCCGGATGGCGCTGTACTCGGGCGGCGTCATGGTGGCCAGCACGTCCCAGGCGTGCACCAGCTGTTCCATGATGCGGCTCACCCGGGCGAGCATCTTGAAGGCGGCGGGCAGGCGGTCGGCGGCGACGTTGTCGCAGGCCGCTTGTAGCTCGTGCAGCGCCAGCTTCATCCAGAGTTCGCTGGTCTGGTGCTGGATGATGAAGAGCAGCTCGTCGTGCGCGGGCGAGAGCGGCTTCTGCGCGCTCAGGATGGCGTCCAGCTGAAGGTAGTCGCCGTAGCTCATGCTGCGGCTGAAGTCGAGCTGGGCGTCGTGGTGCTGCGTCATGTCACGGCTCCGCGAGCAGCGAATGGCGGCTCGCGCCATTGGCCGGTGTTCAGCACCGCGCGCAGGTGCTCCACGGCGTCCACCACCTCGGCAAAGCGCGTGTAGAGCGGGGTGAAGCCGAAGCGCAGCAGCGGCGGCGTGCCGTCGCGGAAATCGCCGATGACCCCGCGGTGGATGAGCGCCTGCATGACCGCGTAGGCGTCGATGCCCTCAGGAAGCGACAGCGACACCTGGCTGCCGCGCTGCGCCGCCACGCGCGGCGATTCGATGGCAGCCTCGGGCACGCGCTGCAGCACGGTCTCGATGAAGGCCTCGCACAGCTGCACCGACTTGGCCCGCACCGCAGCCATGCCGCCCAGCTTGGTCGCGGCGTCGAACACGTCAAGCGCCGCATCAAGCGCGGCGAGGCCGAGGATGGGCGGTGTGCCGCACTGGTACTGCTGGATACCGGCGGCCGGTTGGTAGTCGGGTGTGAACGCAAAGGGCTTGGCATGGCCCAGCCAGCCGGAGAGCGGCTGGAAGGCCTGACCGTGGTGGCGTGGGTGCACCCACACGAAGGCCGGAGCACCGGGGCCGCCGTTCAGGTATTTGTAGCCACAGCCCACGGCGAAGTCGGCGGCGCTCCCCAAGAGGTCCACCGGCACTGCGCCGGCGGAGTGGGCGAGGTCCCACACCGCCAGACAGCCGGCCTGCTGCGCCCAGCGAGTGAGCAGCGGCATGTCGTGCATGCGACCGCTGCGGTAGTTCACGTGGGTGAGCATGAGCACGGCGCAGCGTTCGTCCAGCAGCGCCGGGATCTCCTCGGGCGCGTCCACCAGCACCAGCTCGCCGCCATGGGCGCGCGCCACGCTCTGGGCGACGTAGTTGTCGGTGGGGAAGTTGGAGCGCTCGCTGACGATGCGCAGGCGCTGGCCTTGCTGCAACTGCATGGCGGCGTGCAGCACCTTGTAGAGGTTGACGGAAGTCGAGTCAGCCACCAGCACCTCGCCCGGCCGCGCGCCAATCCACGGGGCGATGCGGTCACCCAGGCGCCGTGGCTGGTCGATCCAGCCGGCGTCGTTCCAGCTGCGGATCAGGCCCTCGCCCCATTCCTGCTCCACCGCCCGGGCCACGCGAGCCGGGGCGTGCTTCGGCATCACGCCGAGCGAGTTGCCGTCGAGGTAGATGAGCCCCTCGGGCAGGTGGAAGTGCGCGCGCAGCGGGGCGAGCGGGTCGGCGGCGTCGAGCGCCAGGGCTTGGTCGCGGTTCATGGGATCACAGGCTCCTCAGGATGGCGCGCACGGGCGAGGCGCAGGCCCCGACCCAGCGCAGGGGCAGGGCGATGAGTTCGTAGTCCCCCGCAGGGACCCCGTCGAGCACCAGGTTTTCGAGTACTCGCAACGAGCGCTGAAGCAGGATCTGGTGCGCTTCCAGGGTCTTGCTGCTGGCCGGGTCCACCGACTGGGTGTCGATGCCGACGAGCCGCACGCCGTGGTCGGCCAGCAGGCCCAGGGTGGCCGGCGAGAAGGCGGGGAAGTCATCGCGCCAGACGCGGTCGGCCACGCGGCAGGTGCGCAGCAGCACGCGCGCGGGCAGGTCGGTGAGAAAAGGCTGCACGTGCTCAGGTTGCACCAGCGCCACGTCGAAGGCGTGGATGACGCGGCAGGGGCCGAGGTAGGGAGCAAGGTCCACCTCGGCGATGGACGGAGCGCCGTTCGCGTAATGCAACGGGGCGTCGGCATGGGCGCCGACGTGCGGGCTGGCCGTCACGCTGCTCAGGTTGACCGGGCAGCCGGGGCCGAGACGGGCGGTCCAATGCAGGCGGTAGGGCTCGTCCCCAGGGAAGGTGGGCGTGTCGGGGCCGACTGGCGGGGAGATGTCCCAAATCTTGCGCTCCATCATGGTGCAAGTGTCGCGGCTGGCTAGCATGCCTGCCTTCCCTGGAGAACCCGATGCAAGCCTTTGACTGGCAAGACCCGCTGCGACTCGACGCGCAGCTTTCCGATGACGAACGCGCCGTTCGCGACGCCGCTGCCGCCTACGCTCAAGGTCGCCTGGCACCACGGGTGCTCCAGGCCTTCCGCGAGGAGAAAACGGATCCGGCCATCTTTCGCGAGATGGGCGAGCTCGGGCTGCTCGGTTCGACCCTGCCCGCCGAGTACGGCTGCGCCGGCCTGAACCAGGTCTGCTACGGGCTGGTGGCGCGCGAGATCGAGCGGGTCGATGCCGGCTACCGTTCCATGCTTTCGGTGCAGTCCTCGCTGGTCATGCTGCCGATCTGGAAGTTCGGCACCGAGGCGCTCAAACATTTCGGCAACCAAAACCAAAGTGGCGTATGGCGTACAGATAAAGACAAGTTGTACACCACCGAAACAGGCAAAAAAGAGATTATGGTCAAATTGCTGACCCTCAACGGAAATGCCGTGGAATTTGAAA
>JAFLDE010000179.1 GCA_017302655.1 Burkholderiales bacterium | reverse complement strand
TGGATCGCCTTCCTGGGGCCCGCGCGCTACCTGCCGCTGGCCGTGCTGAACCGCCCCATGCTGCGCCTGGCCGGCCTGCGCTTTGACCCCGGCGCGCTGGCCGCGCCGCCCAGCCTGCACTACCTGGGCCTGCGCCTGCGCGCATTGCGCGGCGGCGAAGAAAAGCGCGTGCGCCTGCCCGGCACCGCGAGCGAGGCCGCAGGGGTGTGGCACAGCTTCGCCTGGAGCCCGGACGGTGCGCGCTTCCTGCTGCAGCGCCACACCGCCAGCGGCACCGAGCTGTGGGTGGGGCAGGCGGCCAACGGCGTCTTCAACCGCCTCGAAGGCCTGCGCCTGAACAACCTGCTGACCGAGAACGAGCTCTGCTGGTGGGGGCCGGACGCCCTCATCGTGCTGGCGCGACCGACCGGCCAAGGGGCAGCGCCGCGCACGCCGCTGCCCGGCCCCACACTGCAGGAAAGCCCGGCGCGCGGCACGGTGGAGCCACCGCGCCCCGACCTGCTGCGCAGCGCTCACGACGAGGCCCTGTTCGAACACCACGCGCGCGCCCAGCTGGTGCGCGTGAACCTCGTCAACGGCAGCCTGCAGCGCCTGGGCGAGCCGGGCCTCTTCCACAGCGTGAGCATGGTCGGCGAGCGCCAGGCCCTGCTCACCGAGCGGCTGCTACGCCCCTTCCCGCGCACCCTGGCTTGGGAGGACTTTCCGCAGCGCGTGGAGCTGCGCGACGCGCAGGGCCGCCTGCTGCACGAACTGGCCCAGCTGCCGGCCTGGCAGCAGGTGCCCCCAGGCGGCACCCTGAGCGGCCCACGGGTGTTCTATGCCTCGCCCACGCGCGACGCCGCCGTGTACTGGGTGGAGGCGCTGGACGGCGGCAACCCGGCGCAGCGCGTGGCCTACCGCGATCGCCTGATGCGCCTGGACCCGCCCTACAGCGGCGAGCCCCGCGAGGTGCAGCGCCTGCCGCACCGCTTCCAGCGCCTGCGCTTTCTGGACGACGGCGAACACGCGCTGCTCACCGAGCTGGACCGCACACGCGGCTTCAGCCGCACCTACCTGCAGCCGCTGGACGGCAGCCAGAGCCGCCTGCTCTTCGAGCACGCGCAGCGCGAGCGCTTCCGCCATCCCGGCAGCCCGCTCACGCACCTGGCGCCCAGCGGCCAGCGCGTGGTGCAGACCGACGGCGAGGGGGCGTTCTGGTTCGTCGGCCAGGGCGCCACACCGCGCGGCGAGCGTCCCTTCCTGGACCGCTACCTGCTGCGCGACCAGCCGCCTCAGCGGCTGTTCCAGGCCGAGTCCGGCTTCGAGCTGCCGCTGCAATGGCTGCTGCCAGGACGCCAACTGCTCAGCCTGACCGAGCGCGCTTTCGAAGCCCGCCAGCTCGGCCTGCGCGAAGGCCCCGGCCTTCAGGCCTGGCAGGCCTTGAGCGCCCTGCCCGAGGTGCCGGCGCCGCTGCGCAACCTGCGCCGCGAGTTCGTCGCCTTCAAGCGCGACGACGGCGTCGAGATGAGCTTCACCCTGGTGCTCCCCCCCGAGCACCAGCCGGGCCAGAAGCGCCCGGTGCTGGTGTGGGCCTACCCGCAGGAGTTCAGCGACGCGCAGTTGGCCAGCCAGCAGGCCGGCGCCAGCGACCGCCTACCCTGGCCCGCGCCCGGCAGCCCGCTGTGGCTGGCGCTGGACGGCTTCGCCGTCGTCTACGACGCCACCATGCCCGTGCTGGGCGAGGCGCGCACCGTCAACGACGGCTTCCTGGAGCAGATCCAGCGCAACGCCGTGGCCATCGTCGAGAAGCTCGACGAGCTGAAGCTGCTCGACCCCAAGCGCATCGCCATCGGCGGGCAGAGCTACGGCGCCTTCATGGCCGTGAACCTGCTGGCCCACACCCAGCTCTTCAAGGCCGGCATTGCGCGCAGCGGTGCCTACAACCGCAGCCTCACGCCCTTCGGCTTCCAGAGTGAGCGCCGCCACCTCTGGGAAGCGCGCGACGTCTACCTGCGCCTGTCGCCGCTGCTCTTCGCGCACCAGATCGAGGAGCCGCTGCTGCTGCTGCACGGCGAGCAGGACAGCAGCGGCGGCACCCTGCCGCTGCAGAGCGAGCGCCTCTACCAGGCCCTGGCCGGCCTGGGCAAGCCGGTGCGACTGGCCATGCTTCCGCTGGAAGGCCACAGCCTGGCCAGCCGCGAGGCGGCCGGCCATGTGCAGTGGGAGATGAGCAGCTGGCTGCGCCGGCACCTGGGCGAGCCCAGGCGCTAGGGAAGCGCTGATCCAATCCCTGCTCTCAAGGCAGCAACTCGGCCACCTCGTCCCAGAGCTCGAAGGCCATGCGGCCCTCGACGCGCTGGCGCACCTGGCCCTGCGCGTCGATGACCAGGGTCAGCGGCAGCTTGGAGGTGGCGCCAAGGCTGTGACGGAAGCCCCTGGCGCCAGCCCACAGGCTGGTGACACGCTGCGCCGCGGCCGGCTGGGTGACCGCCTGCAGTTGCTCGTAAGCGCGCCAGTCGGCCTCCTTGCCATCCACACTCACCGTCACCAGATCGAAGGGCTTGTCCTTCCAGCCCAGCATGTTCTGGCGCAGCTCGGGCAGCTTGTCGCGGCACACGGCGCAGCTCGTCGCCCAATAGAAGACCATCACCACGCGGCCACGCTGGCGGGCCAGGTCGAAGACCTGCCCTGTAGCGATGGGCCCTTGCAAGACAAAGGGTGGGGGTGCCTGGGCCGGGCTCTGCGCTTGGGCAGACAGGGCCAGGGTCATGACGAGGGAGAGCAGCAAGCGTCGCATGGCGAGACCATACGCCAACTGGGGCCTGCGGGTTACCGGTGCCGCGCTGGCTGACCGGCTGTTCGGTCGCCGCTGACGTCCGCGAGAGGCTCGCCCAGCATCAGGCGACGGGCGCCGGGGCCACGTGGCGCCACCTGGTCGCCGGGGTTGTACAGGCGGCAGCTCTTCAGCGACAGGCAGCCGCAACCGATGCAGCTGCCGAGCTGCTCGCGCAGGCGGCTCAGCAGGGCCAGGCGTTCGTCCAGCAGGGCCTGCCAGCCGCGCGCCAGACGATCCCAGTCGGCCTTGTTCGGGGTGCGGTTGTCCGGCAAGGCGGCCAGAGCCTGCCGCAACTCATCCAGGCTCAGGCCGACGCGCTGGCCGGCGCGCAGAAAGGCCACGCGGCGCAGCGTGTGCCTCGGGTACTGGCGCCGCCCGCCCGGGCTGCGACCGCCGTGGATCAGCCCCTGCGCCTCGTAGAAGCGCAGCGCACTGGCCGCCACGCCGCTGCGCTTCGCCAACTCGCCGATGGCCATCCAGCGCGCACCGGCCTTGGCTTCGTCGACATCGGCCCGGTCCTTTGCCGCTGGACTTGAGCCTGATTCGCGTTGCGCAACCACCATGAGCCTTGACTTGAAGGTAACTTGAACTTGCATTGTGCGGCGCCTGATGAACTTCACAAGGAGCCGCCTGATGACCGCCCCCACCCTGCTGGCGATCGACCACATCCACCTGCATTGCCGCGACCGCGCTGCCGCCGAGGCCTGGTACGCCCGCGTGCTCGGCCTCGCGCGCATTCCCGAACTGCAGCACTGGGCAGTCGGGGGCGGGCCGCTCACCCTTCGCGACGCCAACGACCATCTGCACCTCGCGCTGTTCGAGCGCGAGCCGGCGCCGCGCAATCCGGCGACCATCGCGCTGCGCGTCAGCGGCAAGGGCTTCGCGGACTGGCAGCGGCATCTCACGCAGGCACTGCCCGCGGCGCCGCAGTTCGAGGACCATGGCCTCTCACATTCCCTCTACTTCCGCGACCCAGACGGCAATCCCTGGGAGATCACCCACTACGACGTGTCGGAGGCTGCATGAGAACCGATCGCGCGCTGCACGCCTTGCTGGATGTCGAGCTGGCCTTCGCGCCCGAGTACGAGGGCAGCCCGCCGCGCGCCGTGACGCGCGTGGCGGCACCGGGCGACACCGCACTGGCCAGCCACCTGCCCATGGCCCTGCATGCACTGGCCGATCTGG
>JAFLDE010000178.1 GCA_017302655.1 Burkholderiales bacterium | reverse complement strand
GAACGACCCGGTGGGCGTGGAGGTGGGCGGTGCGGTGAAGAACGTGATGGCCATCGCCACCGGCGTGGCCGACGGCCTGCGCGAGCAGGCCGAGGCGGCTGGGCGGCCCAGCGAGGCGCCGGGTCTGAATGCCCGCGCCGCGCTGCTCACGCGCGGTCTGGCCGAGATGACGCGCCTCGGCGTGGCGTTGGGCGCGCGTGCCGAGACCTTTCTGGGCCTCTCGGGCCTCGGAGATCTGGTGCTCACCGCCACCGGCGCGCTCAGCCGCAATCGCAAGGTCGGGCTGCTGCTGGCACAGGGCCTGCCGCTGCCTGAGGTGTTGGCGCAACTGGGCCATGTGGCCGAGGGCGTGTACAGCGCGCACACCGTGCTGGCTCGTGGTCGGCAGCTGGGCCTGGAGCTGCCGCTCACCGAGGCGGTGGTGGCGCTGCTGGAAGGCCGGCTGGCACCGCGCCAGGCCATGCAGCGGCTGATGGCCCGCGACCCGCGCGCGGAGGCGGGCGGCTGATCAAGCGAAATTGCCCTTGGCCACCCGTCGGCCGGCGTCGTCGCGCAGTTCGAAGCCGCTTTCCTCCTGCAGGTGCAGGGTCGCACGGTTCGGCAGGCCCAGCGGCCGACGGAACTCGATGTGCAGATGCTGCAGCGGCCGGCCGAGATGACGCGTGAGCTCCGCTTCGCAGCGCGCGGCGCTGTGCATGCCGTGGATGATGGGTTCGCGCTGCCCGAACCAGCGCGCGCTCCAGGCCCAAAGGTGGATGGGGTTGAAGTCGCCAGAGAGCCGCGCGTAGCGGCGGCCGGCGTCGGCATTCAGCGCCCAGTCCGACAGCGGGCGCAGATCGGGGGCGGTCTGCGCCGCCGGCGGGGCCGTGTCGCGGCGCGGACTGCGGCGGGCCAGGTAGAGGCTGTCGGCACGCAGCACGCAGGTGCCGTGTTGCACGAACGCCGCGCGCATGCGCAGGTGCAGGGCGCCGCTTGGGGTTTCGGTTTGCTCCATCGTCAAGGTCAAGTGCCAGGGCTCAGCGGCCTGCCAAGGGGCTTCGCGCGTCAGCGTCTGCGCCAGGTGCACCATGCCGGGCAGGGGGTGGGGGAAGTCGGGTGCCAGCATGGCCTGCAGTTGCGCGCGTTGCAGGGCCAGGTAGTGGAAGCACAGCGGCGCGCCCTGCAGCGGCGGGTAGTCCAGGCGTTCGGCGTAGCGCTG
This sequence comes from Burkholderiales bacterium, assembly GCA_017302655.1. Lineage (GTDB taxonomy): Bacteria > Pseudomonadota > Gammaproteobacteria > Burkholderiales > Burkholderiaceae_C > Inhella. Next base: position 2,845 of record JAFLDE010000178.1, on the reverse strand, counting down.
CCAGTCGCTTGCCTGCAGCGCTTCGCCCTGCCACTGCCAGAGCCCAGACGGCAGAGCACCGCCGCGCCGGCGCAAGGTGGCCAGTGTGAGCAGCAGGCGCCAGGGCGCCGGTGGGGGCAGGCGCTTCACTGTCCGCCCGCGTAGGCGTTCTGCCGCCAGGCCTCGAACACCGCCACCGCCACCGCATTGCTCAGGTTCAGGCTGCGCTGGCCGGGCCGAAGCGGCAGGCGCAGCCACTGCGCCTCCGTGATGCGGGCCCGCACCTCCGGGTGCAGGCCGGCCGACTCGCTGCCGAACACCAACCAGTCGCCCGCCTGCCAGGCCGGGGCGTGGAAGGCCTGCCGGCCGCGCGTGGTGAAGGCGAAGAGCCGCGCCGGGTCGGGCCGCTCGGCGGCGAGGAAGGCGTCCCAGTCGCGATGCACCTGCAGATCGGCGTACTCGTGGTAGTCCAGCCCCGCACGCTGCAGCAGCTTGTCTTCGAGCGAGAAACCAAGCGGCTCGACGAGGTGCAGCCGGCAGCCGGTGTTGGCCGCCAGGCGGATCACGTTGCCGGTGTTCGGCGGGATCTCGGGGTGGACGAGGACGATGTTGAACATTCAGGGGGCATCGGGTTCGGGGGTGCGCGCCACCACGCAGGCGTCCACGCGCGCCGCACCTTGCGCGAGCAGCAGGCGAGCGAGGGTGGCCAGGGTGGCGCCGGTGGTCATCACGTCGTCCACCAGCACGCAGTGTCGGCCCTGCACGCTGTGGCCCGGCGCCAGCGCAAAGGCGTGGCGCAGGTTCTTCATGCGCTCGGTGCGCGAGAGTTGCGTTTGCGTGGGGGTGTCGATGACGCGCTCCAGCACGCGTTCCGCGCAGGGCAGGGCGCAGCGCCGCGCCAGTTCGCGCGCCAGCAAGGTGGATTGGTTGTGCCCCCTCTCGCCCAGGCGCGTGGGGTGCAGGGGCACGGGCAGCAGCAGGCTGCCGGGCGGCGGGGCCGGCATTAGCGCGGCCAGGGCTGGGGCCAGGCCCAGCGCGGCCTCGTACTTCAGCGCGTGCAGCAGGGCGTCCCAGGGCGGTTCGAAGTCCACCGCCGCTTGCACGCTGTGCAGAGGCAGCGGGTCGCGCAGGCAGTGCGCGCAGGCCGGCGTGGCCAGCGTGAGGGCGCAGTGCGGGCAGCGCGGCCGGGGCGCCGCAAAGCGCTCCACGCAAGGCCCACACAGACGCTCGCGGCTCCAGTCGCGGCAGATCCAGCAGCCGCCGGGCAGCGGCCATTGGGCGGGGTTCAGCCAGTTCCTCACCGCGCCACGATACTGCCGCGCCCTCATGGATATCGACCTTCTCTCCGCCACTGGCCTGGACCCCCGGGCCCTCGAACGCCAGACACGCCGCCTGCTGGCCAACGCCGCCACGCCCTGGCTGAACGAGTTGCTGGCCGCGCGCATGGCCGAGCGGCTGCAGTGGATCAAGGCCGAGGTGCGGCAGGCCTGGCTCTGGCAAGGCCTGTGGGGCGGCGGCGCGCAGGCGCTGCGCGTGCGCTACCCGAAGGCCGAGCTGCGTGCGCTGGAGGATGCAGCTGCCCCGTTGCTGCAAGCCCGCAAGCCCTGGTGGCGCAAGGCCGATTGGCTGGCCATGGACGCCGCGCCCGAGGGCCAAGCGCAGCTGCTGTGGGCGCCGCTGGGCCTGCTGGCAGCGCCGGCACCGCGCGCCCTGCTGGCACGCTGGCACGCGCTGCTCGCCGAACAGGGCTTCCTGATGGTCAGCAGCTTCGGGCCGGACAGCTTCATCGAGCTTCGCCAGCTCTACGCCCGCGAGGGCTTCGGCGAACTGGCACCGCACTGGGTGGACCTGCACGACCTGGGCGACCAACTGGTGGAGGCCGGCTTTGCCGAGCCGGTGATGGACCAGGAGCGCCTGCGCCTGACCTGGTCAGACGCCGAGGCGCTGTGGCAGGACCTGGCGAGGCTCGGCGGCAATTTGCATGCGGCCCGCTTTGCCGGTCTGCGCACGCCGCGCTGGAAGGCGCGGTGGCGCCAGGCGGTGGATGGCTCGCTACGCGGTGCCGATGGGCGCATCGGCCTCACGCTGGAATTCGTCTGCGGCCACGCCATCAAGCCTGAGCCGCGGCTGCCGGTGCAGCAGGGGGAGACGCGCATCGGGCTCGACGCCCTGCGCAGGCAGCTTCAGCGCCGCGGGGCTTGAGTTGCGCTTGTGGCGGCGGCGCGTTGTCGCTGCTGTTCGCGCATCAGGGCTTCGGCGGCCACCCATTCGTCCCAATTGGAGTCCTGCACTTCCAGCCCTTCCAAGGTCGCGCGCAGCGAGGCGGCGGCGGTGACGGGCGGCTTTGCAGGCGCCGAAGCGGCGTGCGACTTGCGGGAGAAGAGGCTGCTGGACATGCCGGCATGGTGCTGAAGGCCGGGTTAATCCGCATCCCTCATGCATGGGAGATTCCGCCCTCCGGCGCGTTCGCGCCCAGCCGGGCTGCGACAAATTTCACGAATGCACGCGCGCTCTCCGGCGCCAGCGGCGTGGGCAGGGTCAGGGCCTGGATGCAGTCGCCCTCCGGAATGGGCAGTTGCCATCGCGGCAGCACATCCACCAAGTCGCCGGCGGCGAGTTGGCGGCGCACGCTGTAGTCGGGCGCCAGCACCACGCCGCAGCCGGCCCGGGCCAGGCCGACGAGGCTGTCCAGGTCGTCGCTGAACACCTGACCTTGCACGTCCACCAAGCCGTCGCTGGCTGCAGCGGCCCCAGCCGGATCCCGCGGCAGCCAGCGCAGCCGAAGCGGCTCATCGCGCGAGGCGCCCAGCAGCAGCAGCGGCGTGTGCGCGAGGGCTTGCGGGGTGTCCTGCGGCGCCAGCAGGCC
>JAFLDE010000177.1 GCA_017302655.1 Burkholderiales bacterium | reverse complement strand
GTCGATCAGCACCCCGAAACCCTCAAAATCCACCCCGTCCTAAACCCCCTCGGGGTGTCGTTCTACCCACCTGTTGCTGGCTCCATTACGCCGAACATCGGTGGCTCCATTACGGCGGTCGGTGACAATTGCACACAGAACGGCCCCAGCGAGCGCATTTCTCCTATGAAGCGCCGTAATCCGGGCGTGTGCAGCGACGGCGTGTGCAGTGAATTCGCGACATCGCTTTGGGAGCCCAGCGACAGGGCCCGCGCAGGGGATGAGGTTGGCAACTCCGCCCCAATTGCTGGAGCGGTGGCACAGGCTGCAGCCCTTGCCCCTGCCGCATCATGCTGAAGAGTGATCTCATCAGAACACGAATCCCGACGAGGCTCTGTAGAGCTGAGCCGGCCGCTGGGCGCCGAGCACGAACTCGCCATCAACCTCTTCGAGATCAGGCGATGTGCGTAACCTGCGTCTGAAAACGCCCTTGTCCAACTCTCTGCCTAGTACGGCCTCACAGATTCGCTGCAATTCGGTCAACGTGAACTTTGGAGGCAAAAGGTGCAGCGGCAGGGCATGGCTCTCCACTTTGGTGCGCAGCTTGGTCACCGCTTCGGCCAGCAACTCGTCGTGATCAAAGGCGAGAGGCGACGGCCTGGCTTGCACTGGCGTCCACTTCACCGCCTCCACCCTGCTGCGGATGACCGCGTTGACCTGATCGCGGGGCAACAGCGCATAGAACAGCACCGACACCGAGAATCCTCGAGGGTCCCTGTCCTGACCACTGATCGTCGTGACCTGCTCAAGATGAGCAACCTCGACACTCAGTTTTTCTCGCAGTGCACGCAGGGCGGTGCCCTGCAGGTCAGCATCAACCTCCGGATTCAGCGCGGCACCCGGCAGTGCCCACTTCCCTTTTGCGGGCTCACGGCCTCGTTGAACCAGAAGCACATGCAACGCTGCATCGCAGACGCTGAACAGTGCGACGTCCGCTGAGACGAACGGCAGTAGCTGGGGCGACTTGCTGGGCGCTCGGGTCATAGTGTCATTATGCCAATATGTGTGGCATGATATTGGCATGTTGCCACTTAGGGGCTCGCATGCGCTACGACGTCTTTGGGGACATCCACGGAGAGTTCGAGAAGCTGACCAGGCTGTTGAATCGCCTTGGATATCGACTGCAAGCGGGGGTGTGGCAACACGCAGATCGGCAGGCCGTCTTTGTTGGGGACTTCATCGATCTTGGTCCTGGGGGACTCGAGGTCGTGCGCACAGTGCGTGACATGGTTCGAACCGGCCATGCACTGGCCGTGATGGGCAATCACGAGTTGAACGCCATCGCTTGGCACACGCCGCATCCCACTGAACCGGGTGAGTTCCTGCGCCCGAGGCACTCGGCACGCTGGGGCGCCAAGAACCGCAAGCAGCATCAGGCTTTCCTCGCTCAAGTTGAGCATGACCCAGCGCTGCATGCAGAGATCGTCGACTGGTTCCTGTCGTTGCCTTTGTGGCTTGACCTGCCAGAGATCAGGGTCGTGCACGCCTGCTGGCACCAGCCGATGATGGATTGGCTCAGCCCTCGCCTGAGGGATGGGCGACTACTGGATCGTGAACTGATGGTGTACGCAACCGACGAGCCAGCCAACGAAGCTGAAAAGGACTCGCCCGAACCCAGCATCTTCAAGGCCGTGGAGGCGCTAACCAAGGGCATCGAGGTGGCACTGCCTGATCCGTTCTCCTTCGTCGACAAACACGGCATCGCTCGCCATCGAGTACGCGCTCGATGGTGGAACGCCGAGGCCGCCACTTACCGCGATATGGCACATCTGGCAGACGCTGAACGGGGTGCTCTGCCTGATCTCGCCATCCCCGAAAAGGCGCGTCTTGTCGTACCTGAGGACAAGCCGATCTTCTTTGGCCACTACTGGATGACCGGCAACCCCAGCCCGCTCCGGCCATTTGCAGCGTGCGTGGACTACAGCGCCGGGGCGAGCGGTCCGTTGGTGGCCTATCGATGGGATGGCCCGGGCGCCCTCTCTCAAGGCTCCTTCATCAGCTCGAGTTGAACTCAGGCAGCCCATCAAGCCAATCGATCACAGGATCCGACATGCACCACAGCCCCATCCAACGCGAACGCTCTATCCGCACCAGCTTCACCCATCCACTGCGCATCGATGAGATCGCAGCAGGGGCAAATGGCGGCCTGATTGGCATCACTTTTTGCCCGGGTAAGCGCGGAGCAAGCCATGGCAACTACGAGTGGCAGCGAGACCTTTCGATTGACTTGGATGTGGTGTGCACCTGGCGGGCCAATGCCATCGCGACCTTGATCGAGGACCACGAGTTCGAGATGCTGAGGGTTCCGCATTTCGCAGAGGCGGTTGCAGCTCGCCATCTCGAGTGGCACCACCTTCCGATCGTGGATGTGAGACCGCCCGACGAAAGGTTTGAAAGGGCGTGGGGCACGAGCGGGCCTCGCCTGGGAGAACTGCTGAGTGCGGGTGGGCGCGTCCTCGTCCATTGCCGCGGGGGTCTTGGACGCGCCGGAACGGTTGCGGCCCGGCTGCTCGTTGAACTAGGCGAACCACCCAAACAGGCTGTCTCAAGGGTGCGAGCAGCCCGGCCCGGTGCGATCGAGACGGAACGCCAACTTCAGTACGTGCTTGGGATTCTGGGCAAGGCCAACAGCTAAAACAAGTGAAGCAATCGATGGACTGGTTCGAGCGGATCACGGGTTTCAAGGAGACCGACTACGACACGACGCAATCGAGGTTGTCGGTCCAAGACGGATGCCTGGTATCCACTCACAGCCCTGAGCGGTGGCCAGTCGGCCAACTCGAGACACCCACCCTGGCGAACCTCGCGTACCTGGGCAGCTTCGAAGACCCCTGCGCGGACCCAGCCTCGTTCAGTTGCATCGCCGGCGACGCGAGAGCCCTGCACCAAACAGCACCAGCCGGTGCCATGTTCCAGGTGGCCTCACAGTTCAATCTGCTGGAGATGGTCGGCCCCGACATCACGCCAGAGCACGGTGTGACACGCTACCAGTACGACGCGACACAGGGCCCCGCATGCGCCATGGCCGCGGGCGCCGCGACGATCTACAGAAACTACTTGCTGCCGCTGGGCGAAGAGTCCGGCCAGCGTGCCCATCGGCAAGTCAATTGTTTGCAAGACATCGGCGAGGCCTTGGGCAATCACGGGGACCGCCTATGGTCCATGCGCAACGGCTATGCCTTGTGCACCGCCAAGGGGCTCAAGGAAGTCGACGAGCGGCTCAGGCCAATGGCCGAGATCGAACGTGACCAGATCCGTGCCCGGCTGCGAATTGGCGTGCACCGCGACGTCCATGTGACGGATGTCGGCCGGCCTGGGAAGAGGGTCTCGCAGGTGTTCTGCTCAGCCTTGCCGGTGGCCTACTCAAGACTCCCGACGACGCAATGGACCAGCTTTGCGCAGTTGGTGCTGGAGGCGGCGTACGAGGCCACGCTGAGCGCGGCCGTGCTCTATGCCTCCGACGTGGATAGAACCGTGTACCTGACGCGCCTGGGCGGGGGCGCCTTCGGCAACGACGATCGCTGGATCGACGCGGCGATCCGCCGCGCCGTGCTCCGGGTTGGCATGGTGGCCGACCTCAACATCCTCCTGGTGTGCCATGGCGGCGTCTCGGAAGCCAAGCGGAGCTTTGCGAAAAACCTCGACGATGAACTGCGCCGGCAGTGGGAGACCATGCTGGATGACGAATGACTCGCACACCGGCATCAAGCGTCGACCTCAGTGCAGGCGAACTGCACGCGCAGCAACCAGGAAGTAGAGCCACTGCTGCCAAACGAAGAGATGTGGCAACAGCAGAAAAGGTCAAACACGTGCTTGAAGACATCTATGCTGACGCGCAGAATATTCATGGATATCTCCTTTGGAACAAATCTATGGGACATCGCAATCTCCATAGTGGAACTTGGTCGCAGAGTTCAATTGCGTAGCAAGTTTGGGGCAGGGAAGTCCTCTCTATTCGCTGGGCGCCACATATCAGAATTTCTGTTGAGGTGAGAATGAGCCAAAGTTCCACTGACATTGAGATAAGTTGGTTGCAAAGTTATTGCGAAGCGCTCGAGTTCTTTTACTGGGAGCCTCAACATCTGAATCGCCCCGGGTTTCCTAGACACCCGTGAGCCCCTGGGAATGGCGCTGCTCGAACGCCGCTGGGGATAGCCCGTCGTTGTTCGAGTGTCGCCGTGTCGGGTTGTAGAACATCTCGATGTAGTTG
>JAFLDE010000176.1 GCA_017302655.1 Burkholderiales bacterium | reverse complement strand
GGCGCTGCTCGGGCTCTCGGCCCAGGCCTGGCCGGCGCTGCTGGCGCTGGCCGGTGCCAGCGAGCAGCTGCGCGACGGCGGCAATCTGCACCTCTACGACGACGAGGCCAGCTGGCGCGCGGCGCTGCCGGGCTGGCAGCAGCGCTCTAGCTTCGGCATTGCGCTCGAGCACCTGCAAGGGGCGGAGGCCGTCGCCCACTACCAGCCAGGTCTCGCGCCGCAGTTCCGCCACGCCACCTTCGTGCCGCAATGGCAGACGGTGGACGACCCCTTGGCCCTCACCCGGGCGCTGGCCGAGGCCTTCATCGCCCGCGGTGGCCGCCTGCGACGCGCCGAGGTGCGCCAGCTGGAACCCAGCCCGGCCGGACTGAGCCTGCAACTGGCAGAAGGCCCGCCGCTGCGGGCCGATCGGGTGCTGCTGTGCGGCGGCGCCTGGTCGCACCGGCTGGCGGCGTGCTTGGGCGAACCCTTCCCGCTGGAAACCGAGCGCGGCTACAACACCACGCTGCCGCCGGGCGCCTTCCCGCTGGAGCGCCAGCTGACCTTCTGCAACCACGGCTTCGTGGTGACGCCGATCGCCGGCGGTGTGCGCGTGGGCGGCGCGGTGGAGTTCGCCGGCCTGGAGGCCGCACCCAACTACCGGCGCGCCGATGCCCTGCTGGCCAAGGCGCAGCGCTTCCTGCCCACGCTGCAGACGCAAGGGGGCACGCAGTGGATGGGCTGCCGCCCTTCCCTGCCCGATTCCTTGCCGGTGCTGGGCGCCTCGCCAACGGAGCCGCGCCTCTTCTACGCCTTTGGGCACGGACACCTGGGTCTGACGCAGGCCGCAGCGACCGCCGAGCTGGCGCTGGACTGGGCGCTGCAACGCCGCAACCCCTTGGACTTGTCGCCCTTCGCGCCGCAGCGCTTCTTGGACTGACGGGCGCGCGACGGCCTCAGTGCCGCCCGTGGCCCTGCCCGAGCAGGTCGGGACCCATCACCGCGTGCAGCACGGTCTGGCGCACGCCCTCGCGCACGCGGCTGCGCAGCCACCACAGGCCGGCCTTCTTCACGCTCCAGGGCGCGTCCTGCTCGGCCAGCAGGCGTGCCGCCACCAGGCCCAGCGTGGGCTGGTGCCCCACCACCAGCACCGGAGTCACGCAGTCCGGCCACTGCACCACCTGCAGGAGCTCGTCCACGCCGGCGGTGGGCGCCAGCTGGGGCTCGATGCGGTAGCGGCGCTCCAGGGCGTCGGCGGTGGCCACGGTGCGCGCGGCGGGACTGACCAGCACCTTGGTGGTGGCCGGCAAGTGCTGCTGCAACCACAGGCCCATGCGGCGCGCCTGCCGTTCGCCGTTGGCAGTGAGGCGGCGGTCCAGGTCGGACTGGCCCTCGCGCTCGGGGTGCGCTTCGGCGTGGCGCCAGAGGATCAGGTCCATGCGTCGTCCTCGGCCGCGCCGGCGGCATAGCGGGCCATCAGCGCCTGCTGGGCGCTTGGGCCCCGCCCGTCGGCGGGCAGGTAGTCACCGTCGCTTTGCTGGTACCAGGCGTCACGGCCGTCGTGCAAGTAGGGCTGCAGGGCTTCGTCAATGACGCGCTGGCGCATGCCGGCGTCGAGCACCGGCCAAGCCAGTTCGATGCGGCCCTGCATGTTGCGCGTCATCCAGTCGGCGCTGGAGAGGTAAAGCGCCTCGTCGGTCTCGGCCTCGCCCCAGCGGAAGTACAGCACGCGGGTGTGCTCCAGAAAGCGGCCGACGATGGAGCGCACGCGGATGTTCTCGCTCAGGCCCGGCACGCCCGGCGGCAGGCGGCAGGCGCCGCGCACGATGAGGTCGATGCGCGCCCCCGCGCGGCCGGCGGCCAGCAGGGCTTCGATGAGCTCGACATCGGTCAGCGCGTTCAGCTTGGCCACCACACGCGCTGGCTGGCCGGCTTCGGCGGCGCGGCGCACGCGCTCCAGCAGGCTCAGCCACTGCCCGTGCATGTCGAAGGGCGCCAGCACCAGCTTGTGCATGCGCCGCACGCGCGAGCCCGAGGCGACCAGGCCGAACACGGCGTCGGCATCGGCGGCCAGCGCGGGGTCGGCGGTGAGCAGGCCGAGGTCGGTGTAGAAGCGTGCGGTGCCGGGGTTGTAGTTGCCGGTAGAGAGGTGCAGGTAGCGGCGCAAACGCGGTTTGGCCGCGCCTTCACGGCGGGTGACGAGCAGCAGCTTGCCATGCGTCTTCAGGCCCACCATGCCGTACACCACCTGCGCGCCGGCGGCCTCCAGGCGCTCGGCCCAGTTGACGTTGGCCTCTTCGTCGAAACGCGCCTTCAGCTCCACCACCGCCAGCACTTCCTTGCCGCGGCGTGCCGCCTCGATGAGCAAGTCCATCAGCACCGATCGCGCGCCGGTGCGGTAGATGGTCTGCTTGATGGCGAGCACCTCGGGGTCCTCGACCGCCTCGCGCAGCAGCGCCACCACCGGGTCGAAGCTCTCGAAGGGGTGGTGCAGCAGCACGTCCTGCTCGCGCAGGCGCTCGAAGAGGGAGCGTCCGCGCGGCAGGCGGCCCTGCGGCCACACGGGCTCGTGCGGCGCGAAGCGCAGGTGCGGAGCCTCGCACTGGTCGATGAGCTGGTTCAGGCGCACCAGGTTGACCGGGCCGTTGACGCGGTAGAGCGCGGCCTCGGGCAGCTCGAACTGGCGCAGCAGCATGCGCGCCAGGTCTTCCGGGCAGCTCTTCACCACTTCCAGGCGCACGGCGCGGCCGAAGTGCCGCGTGGTCAGGCGCGAACGCACGGCGTGACGCAGGTTCACCACCGCTTCCTCGTCCACGTCGAGGTCGGAGTCGCGGGTGACACGGAACTGCGAGAAGGACACCACCTCGCGCCGGGGAAAGAGCTCGCCCAGGTGCGCGCGGATGACGCTGGAGAGCAGCACGAAGAGCTGCTGCCCGCCGGACAGCTCGGCCGGCAGCTTGATGCAGCGCGGCAGCACGCGCGGCACCTTGACGATGGCCACCTGCCCGCTCTCGCGCCCCAGCGCGTCGCGCCCGGCCAACTGCACGATGAAGTGCAGCGCCTTGTTCGCCACCTGTGGGAAGGGGTGCGAGGGGTCCAGGCTCACCGGCACGAGCAGCGGCCGCACCTCGCGCTCGAAGAAGCGGGCCACCCAGCGGCGCTGGGCGTCGTTGCGCTCGGCGTGGTTCAGGATGGCGATGCCGGCGCGCGCCAGCTCGGGCATCAGCTGCTCGTTGAAGACGGCGTACTGGTCGTCGATCAGCGTGTGCGCGGCATGGCCCACGCGCTCCACATCGGCCTGGCCCACGCCGCTGGTGCCGCTGCGGTCGCGGGCGGCGTCCAGCAAGTCGGCGAAGCGCACCTCGAAGAACTCGTCGAGGTTGGACGAGACGATGCAGACGTAGCGCAGGCGCTCCAGCAGCGGCACGTCGCTGCGGCTGGCTTGGGCCAGCACGCGGCGATTGAAGCCGAGGATGGCCTGTTCGCGGTCAAGCAGGACGGGGCTGGGCATGCCGGCATTCTGTGGGTGCTCATGTGACGACGCGGTGACAGGCCGCGATCCATGCGCTTCGATAATCCGCGCCCATGCACTGCCTCATCGCGCCGGCTGGCGCCTCCCCCCAGCCGGCCTGGATGCACCCGCTGGATGCCCTGCTGGCCCGCGCTGCCGAACTGCCGCCCTGCGCGCCCGACCCGCTCGACCTGCACACCCCCGCCGAGCGTTGGCTGGGCCGCTTGCACGGCCTTCCCGACAGCGCCGCCCTGCCCCTGGCCGCCTGGCGTCTGCAGGATCGCTCGCGCCCCTGGGCCTTCGTGAGCCCGCTGCACCTGCGCGTGCAGGCCACGCAGGTGTCGGCGCTGCCGCAGTCGCTGCTGGCGCTGACCGATGCGGAGAGCCGCGCCCTGTTCGACGCGCTGGCCCCGCTCTTTCCTGCAGACGAGGGCTGGGAGTGGCAATGGCTGTCGCCGCTGACCTGGGCGGCCTCGCACGCCGAGCTGGACGGGCTGGCTCTGGCCAGCCTGGATCGCGCGGTGGACCGCCCCGTCACGCCCTGGCTGCCGCAGGAGAGGCGCATCCGCCGCTGGACCAACGAGGCGCAGATGCTCTGGCACACGCACCCGGTGAACGCGGCGCGCGAGCTGGCGGTGAACTCCATCTGGTGGTGGGGCGCCGGCCGCTTTGCGGGCGAGCCCCCGACCCAGCTGCAGCAGCCGCTGGACGAGGCGCAGGCCGCCGAGGCGATGGCGAGCCTGCAGCGTGGCGACGTGCTGGCCCTGGCCGGCGAGCGCCAGGTGCGCAGCTTCCACCAAGGATTCAGCGAGAAACCGCTTGTTGACCCAGAGTCAAACCACATCCTTCACCCTCTCTGACGACAAGCCAAAATATATCGGCGAGTGGCGAGTGTAGTGGCATCGACACCAAGGTCAAGTGGGG
>JAFLDE010000175.1 GCA_017302655.1 Burkholderiales bacterium | reverse complement strand
CCCGGTCCAGCACCTGGTTGACCGCCTCGACCTTGAATTCGTCCGTGTATCGCTTCGTGCTCATCGCACCTCCTGCAAGTCCTCAAGTTTGAGGCTCGCAGGTGTCTACAGAAGCCGGGGCGATTCAACAACTAGTTCTTCGAGTCGAAGCAGAGACAGGTCAAAAAGTCTTGTTGATCGTGGCAGACACGCTGGCGCGAATCAGCGCGGGGGCTAATGAGAACTCTGGGGAGGACATGAGCATAGTCATCGCCAATGCAGAGGCCATTCGAGCGGCGACCAGCGCTAGCTTCATGTGGGTTCATCACTCCGGAAAGGACGCAGCACGCGGTGCCCGTGGCTGGTCGGGCATCCGCGCCGCCATCGACACGGAGATAGAAGTGACCGCTGACGAAGCAAGGGGCACCCGTGCGGCTGAGGTGACAAAGCAGCGCGACCTGCCCGGCAAAGGTCAGCGAATCGGGTTCAAGCTGACGCCCCTGGTCATTGGGCGCAACCGATGGGGCGCTGACCGCACAACTTGCATTGTTGAGCCCACGGATGCACCGCCCAAGCAGCGCGCCAAGCGACAAAGCGAGATCGCGGGCGCCATCGTAGAGTTCCTGACGGCCTACGGCACAGGCTGTCTGCGAGGAGCACTCGCCAAGCATTTCGAGGGGCGCTACGTGCGCCAGTCGGTCTACCGCGAGATCAACAAGCTGATCAAAGAGGGGACGCTGATCCATGTCGGAGACGTTGTGGCGCTTCCTGGTGCCCCTTTGTCTCCAACTGTCTCCAACTGTCTCCAAGAGACAAGCGGCGACAACCGAGGAGGCATGTCTCCCTGTCTCCTCTCTCCCTAGAGGAGGAGACAAGGAGACACCCACGGTTACGCCAAACAGGAATTGCGACGACATCGCGCTGCCACCCGTGCTGGTGCCATTGACCAAGCTGGGGTAGCTTTCAGGCCATATTGGCAAACCGATACAGCTGCGCCGGCCGATGCGCCGCACCAACCCGCATCTCCCCCTCTAGCGCCTCCACTTGTCCCGTGGCCTCTACCCTTCGCCGGAAAGTCACCTTGTCCAGTTCCCGGCCCAGCACCGCCGCTGAGAACGCCTGCAACTCCGGCAATGTGAAAGGCTCCGGCACCCACCCGGGCGGGTAGTCCAAAGCAGCAATTTGCTCGCGAGTGGCTACGACAGCCTTCTGGATCAATTCCGAGTGATCAAAGGCCAGCTGCCCTTGATCCGTGAGCCCCCCTACCGCGTGCCACTCCAGCGCCTGAACCCGCTTGCCGGGCGTGACCGCCAACTCGGGCTGCACCAGGCTTCGGTAGACCACGCTGAGCGCCCAAGGCGCCCGTGGATCTCGCGTGGCGCCACCCACCGCACAAAGCTGATGCAAGTTCGGCAGCTCGCCCCCGAGGCGCTCCCGGGCCACCCGCTGGGCGGCAGCCTCGAGGCTCGCGTCCTCGTCGATTCGCAACACCCCGCCTGGCAGGCCCAGCTGCCCCGCATGCGGCTCTTGCGCGCGGCGGCTGAGCAGCACCTGAAGTTCGCCGTTGGCAACGCACAGCACCACCAGCTCCGTGCGCACGAAGGGCATCGGGTGTTGCTTGGTGGATGTGATCGACTTGTTAGTTGCGTTTCGCATCTATCTAATGCATACTTCGTTTCATCGGACAACTAAGTGTAGGAGCTGGCTCCATGAACCGCAACGACCGCACCAAACCCGGCAGCCTGGAGCGCGCCATCGAGATCGCCGCACAGGCGCATGCCGGCCAGACCGACAAGGGCGGCGCTCCCTACATCCTCCATCCGCTTCGCGTGATGCTCAAGCTCGCCGACCCGCGCGCGCAGATCCCCGCCGCGCTCCACGACGTGGTGGAGGACGGCAAGGGCTGGAACATCGAGCGCTTGGCGGATGAGGGCTTCGATGCCGACGTTGTCGAGGCGGTCCGTGCAGTGACCAAGCGAACTGATGAGATGCCCGCCCCGGGATCGAGCGACGCTGAGAAGACCCAGCTGTACCTGCAGTTTGTTGGCCGTGCAGCGGCGCACCCCATTGGCCGACTGGTCAAGGCTGCGGACCTGGCAGAAAACCTGGACGCCTCTCGCCTGCCCCAGCCCTTGAGCGCCAAGGACGAGGCTCGCCTGGCGCGCTACCGCCAGGCTCTGGCGCTGCTGCAGGCCGCGCCCTGAGCACTTGAAACACCATGAAGAGGAGAAAGCAATGAGCTACGACGTCATCGGCGACATCCATGGCCACTACGAGAAGCTGCTGGCCCTGCTTCAGAGCCTGGGCTATCGCAAGCGAGAGGGAGCCTTCAGGCACCCGGACGGCCGCCAGGCCATCTTCCTGGGCGACCTGATCGACCGAGGCCCCCTGCAGGAGGAAGTGCTGTACACGGTGCGGGACATGATCGAAGCCGGCACGGGCCGCTGCATCATGGGCAACCACGAGTGGAATGCCATCGGCTACTTCACGCCCATCGGGGGCGGCGAGTACGGCAAGGCGCGCAACGACAAGAACCTGAAGCACCATCACGTCTTCCTGGACCAGGTCGGCCTGGACAGTGCCCGCCACAAGGCCTGGGTGGAGTGGTTCAAGACCTTGCCGCCGTTCCTGGACCTGGGCGGCATCCGGGTGGCGCACGCCTGCTGGCGCGAGTCGGAGATCGCCACCATCCAGGCTGGGATGCACGAGGGCAAGCTGACCGATCGGTTCCTGGCTGAGTCGTTTGTCAAGAAGCCCGCCCCTACTGCTGCCCGCCTGGCGATGGACTTGGTCACCAAAGGGCCGGAGGTGAAGCTTCCCGATGGAAAGGTCTTCTACGACCACGAGGGCACGCCGCGAGACGACATCCGCCTGCAGTGGTGGAAGGAGGAGGCGCGCACCTACCGCAACGCGGCCATGGTGCCGACTCTGCAGGTTCCCAACATTCCCGACGAACCCTTGCCCGATGACGTGGTGATGGGCACCGACAGCGACAAGCCGGTGCTGGTGGGCCACTACTGGCTGAGCGGCCGCCCAGAAGTGCGCAACGGCAAGGTGGCCGTGCTGGACTTCAGCGCCGCGGGACACGGGCCGCTGGTGGCCTACCGCTGGGACGGCGAGAAGGTGCTGAGCAATGACAAGCTGGTCGCTGTGGGCGGCTGGTCCTGAGTCTTGGGAGCGCACCGATGGAAAGCCCGATCAAGCCGCCCGCAGGTTGCCGAGGCCGCGTGGGCCTGCTCGTCTCGCTTCACCGAGTTCGCGGGTTGCGAGAGGGCACCCTTGCCATCGTTCGGGAGCCAATAGGGTGGGCGTGCGAAGCGCTGGGCGCGGCTCGGCCCGTCTTTGCCTGGCGGGTATTCCTGACGGGTGATCCGGTGCACATCGATGGCCATGAGCGACAGGAGATCGTCGTGGCCGATGCCTGCATCCGACCCATCAGCCAACTGGCCCAGCAAGACATGGAGGCCTGTGTCCGTCGGCATGAGCAAGGTGTCCAGGATGAGGCGTTGGACGAAGTCAGGCAGCAGGTCGGCGACGAGGCCATGGAATCGCCGGAGTTCCAGTGCGCGCTGCACCATGCGTTCTCGGAGGCACAGATCCGCTTCGCCAGCGAGGTCATCGGCGTAGCCAATGTCCTTCGAGAGGTTGGCTTCCGTGCATCCTCAGAGGGTTCCGACGAGTGCTTCGAGTGGTTCGCGGTCTTCGAGGGAACGGAGCTGAAGGTGGTGGCGGGTGTCGGGCCTTTTGAGGTTTGGCGGATCGCTGGGTTTGCGGTCAAGGAGCGCAGCGCCCACTGTCCCGAAACAACCATGCTGAACGATTGGCCTCGCGGTCGCGTGTTGCAGGCCGTCCTGGAGATTTGGGAGAGCGCGTTCGGCACTCGATTTGTTCAGGAGGTCCTTCAACTGGGCTGGACCTACCGCCAGCACCAACGGAACATGAAATCGCTCCTTCCACCGGAGCCATCCTTGACGGTCGCCGGTGCCGAATGGCGACGTGCACTGCGCTGGTTGAGAGAAGCCGCCGCCCCGGATCCGCTATTCATCGGCCCCCCAGCAGACTCCGCGGTGACCCTGCGCATCCAAGATGGCGCGCTCAGGGTGCGGGCCCTTGGCCATGATCTCCAAGTCGGCATTCAGCGAGGCTGGATCGACGAGCTGACCCTCTCATTGCAGCACCTGCTAGCGGTGCCTCCGGCTTCGGTGCGCAACCACGGCATCGCTCTCGTTCAGTTGGAGGGGACGCTGAAAATTCGAGGGGTTCGCGTGCCCTCTACAGATCAAGGGCTTCTTGCCGGGGCTGCAGCGGGCCTCTGAGGGCCGAGCAAGATCCCATCCAGGCGACAAAGCCTCCATCCACCCGCGTCATTTGCGACCTGCCTTCGTGAGCTCGGCTGGGCAAGTGCTATCGCCCTGGGCAGAACCTTGGGTAGTCGAGAGGAAGCGCGCGATGGCAATGGCTCTAGCCGCGCGCGTAGAGCGGCGGTGCCCATGCCGCAAGCCAGCAAAGGTCAAAGCGGCAGCGAAATCGGCACCAAGTCGGCACCAGGAACCCGAAAAGACGAAGGGCCTGGAATCTTGCGACTCCAGGCCCTAGCCTTTTTCTCTATGGTCGGGGCGGCGGGATTCGAACTCGCGACCCCTTGCACCCCATGCAAGTGCGCTACCAGGCTGCGCTACGCCCCGACGAAGCCGCGCACTATAACGCAGCTTCAAGCATCTCCGAGACTGTCTCG
>JAFLDE010000174.1 GCA_017302655.1 Burkholderiales bacterium | reverse complement strand
TGCCTCGTTCGGGCGCAGCGGCCTTCGCCTCCTGCGGTGCCGCCGTCTGCACCCAGGGCGTCCCGCGCTCGCGCGCCACGGCCTCGGCGTTGGCTTGCGCGCGGTCCTTGGCGGGCCCCTTGCAGGTGTCGATCGCGGCGCGCCAAGCGGTCTCGGCGATCTGCGAGGCACGCTCCCGATCGGCCGGCAGCACGTTCGCAGCCAGGGTGCGCAGGCGCCCAGAGAGCTCGCGCGCACGGTCGAAACCCGGTGCGCACTCCTCCGCGTTGTGCGCGTCAATCTCTGCCTGAACGCGGCGCTTGGCGGCGTCCTGCTGCTGCTCACCCGTACACAGCTCGGCACCCAGGTCCCACAGGGTTTCGGCTTTGCGATACAGCGAGCCGGCGTCCGTCCAGCGGCTCTCCCTGAAGGCCGACTCGGCCATGCCTTGCAGCGCCTTCGCGTCGCGCAAGGTGAGCTCGCACTGCGCACCGGCCTGCTCGCGTTCGGCCAGGCGCTGGCGGGCGCGCTGGTTGTCTTCCAGCAAGCGCTGGGCGCGCTCACGAGCCCGCCCCTCGCAGCGCCCGACCGCCACGCGCCACTGAGACAGGGCCGCCTCCTGCAAACCAATCAAGGTCTCCAGCGACGCCTGTGCCGACTGCGCCACCTTCACGTCGGCACTCATCGCCCTCGACGTCGCCTCGGCGCAACTCAGCGGCAACTCAGGCAGCCGATTGAGGACGAGATCCTGCGTGGCTGCCGCAGGGACTGCCGCGCTGGCTGGTGCCGCGGGCGCTGCCGCCTGAGGCGCTTCCTGGGGCGCCTGCTGCGCCAGTGCCGTCATGCACGCGCCCAGCAGCAGCGGCAAGGTCCAGCTGGGCCGGCGTTCACTTCTCACTGCGGCCTCCCGTCGTGGCGCTGGCGGCCGGCAAGTGCAGCATGCCGTCCAGCAAGCCGCGCGCGAAACGGCCGGCGGCCGGGTCGTCGGGGCTGTCGAAGCTGAAGCCAGCCTTGGCCGAAGCCATCGGCATGGCGGCCTGCAGTCGGTCTGCGTCCTCGAAGTTTTCGCCCCCCAAGGCCGCAGTGGCCTGGGCACGCAAGCCGAACCGGGCGGCCAGCTGGCTCATCGCGCTGACCCGATCGGCATCCATCGCAAATGCGTTGCCGCCGAGGTCGCGCTGCACCATCTTCTGGTGCAGGCGCAGGCCCGCCAGCGGGTCCAAGCCCAGCTCCTGCATGCGCGCAAACGCCCAGGCATCAGCGCGCTCCCACACGGTGGCGGCAATCATGCCCACCCCGCCCAGCGAGCCACGGTTGGCGGCGGACTTCTGCATCAGCGCCAGCGCCTGGCCGCGAGTGACCTTTTCGGCAGCCTCCTGCAGCCCTTCGCGCAGTTTCTGCAGGGCCAGCTGGCGGCCCTGGGCAAGGATCTGGTCGCGCGCGTAGTTGGCAATCTCCTTCACAGCCAGTTTGCGCGCTTCGTCCACCGCCGTTTCGGCCAACTTGGCCGCCACGCTCAAGCCCGAAGCCAGCGAGTACAGCTGCAAGAGCGTGCCACCGATCTTCACCGTGTAGTGATAGGTCTTCATGCGCGCCCCACCTTCCTCGCTGAGACCTTGCGTCCACAGCACGGACCAGAGCATCTCCTCGCTGCTGGGGGACGCCTGGGGCAACTCCAGCGGGTGGGTGCTGAGCAGCCAGTGGTAGTCCTGCACCTTCGGCGTGGTGGGTGGCGACAGCCGGGTGTAGCCGCGGCAGACCTCGAAGGGCGTAATGCGCACCGTCTCGCCGGTGGCCAGCAGGATGTCGAAGGGCCGGCCGTCCTCGCGCGCAATGCCCAGGTGCTCCAGCACGGTGGTCGCCCGGTAGGCGCTCAGCTTGCCCACCCGCACGATGCGATCGCCGATCTTCAGCGGCGAGCCCGGCGTGACAGCAATCACCGTGAGCCGCTCGTCGACATCGAGCACACGCTTCCAGGCCACCTTGTCGTCGCCCTCGCTGCCTTCGGAAGTGGCCGCGGAGAAAGGCAGCTCGAACTGCTTGTCGCACTCCTGCGCCTTGTTCTTGGCGATCTCGGCGGAGCGCGCCAGCGCGGGCCGCAGCGCGCGCTCGCCCTGGCCATAGAGCTGGAAGCTGGCCACGAGATTGGGGTCCAGCGGGCGACCGTCGTCGATTTCCTTGGGGCCTGATGCACAGCCGCCCAAGCCTGCCAGAACGACCGCCGCCACCCCCCACCACCTCATGTGCATGTGCGCTCCCTCCCAGGGCGGCAAAGTGTAGGCAAGCGAAGGTCACACACTGTCGCAATGTGGCCTCGGGGTTTCCTGCATCCATCCTTCTCATTGAGGATGGAGCGCAGCTTCTAGACTGACGCATGCCCGCCCTTCAACGCCCCGACGCCGTGCTGCCCATCGAGCACTGGCGGCCCGCCACCCCTGCGCGGGCCTTGGTGCTGCTGGTGCACGGCCTGGGCGAGCACCCGGGACGCTACGCCGCGCTGGCGACCACCCTGAATGCCTGGGGCCTGGAAGTGCTGGCACCGCACCTGCGGGGTCATGGCCGCGCCAGTGGCGCGCGCGGTGACGCGCCCGAGCGCTGGGCGCTGCTGAACGACCTCGCCGCCTGCTTCGACCTGGCGCGCCAGCAGGCGGTGCTCGCCGGCGTCGCGCGGCCCCTGGTGCTGCTGGGGCACAGCCTCGGAGGCCTGCTGGCGGCGCGCCTGGTGGCGGGCTCGCTGCTGGGCGAACCCTTTGGCCGCCAACCCGAGCGCCTGGTGCTCAGCTCCCCGGCGCTCGACGGCGGTCTTTCCGGCGGCCAGCGCCTGCTGCTCGGCCTGGGCAAGCGCCTCTTCCCGCACCTGGCCGTGGCCAATGGCCTGCAGCCGGAGTGGATCAGCCGCGACCCGGCGGTGGTGCAGGCCTACCGGAACGACCCGCTGGTGCACGACCGCGTCAGCGCCACCGTGGCCCGCCTGGTGGCCGAGGAAGGCCCGCGCGTCATCGAACTGGCGCCGCGCTGGACGGTGCCCACCCTGCTGATGTGGGGCGGCGCCGACCGCTGCGTGGCCCCGCGCGGCAGCCAGGCGTTCTACGACGCCGCGCCGCGCGACGTGGTGCAGGGCCAAGCCTTCGCGCCGCTGGCGCACGAAATCTTCAACGAACCCGAACGCGACCAGGTGCTGGCGCTGCTACGCCCCTGGCTGGAGACCCTCTGATGACCACACCCCAGACACCCACCCCGACGGCCGCCGCCGTCGCGTCCACCTGCCACCGCCTGTGGGACGAGCAGATCCTGCCCGCGCTGCACGACTACATCGCCATCCCGGCCAAGAGCCCGATGTTCGACAAGGACTGGGCGGCCGGCGGTCACATCGAGCGCGTGGTGCGCGACGCCGCCGCCTGGGTGGAACGGCAAGGCGCCGGCCGCCTGCAAGGCCTGAAGCTGGAGGTGGTGCGCGCGCCCGATCGCACGCCGGTGATCTTTTTCGAGCTGCCCGCCACCAAGGCCGGCTCGCTGGACACGGTGCTGCTCTACGGCCACCTGGACAAGCAACCCGAGTTCAGCGGCTGGCGCAATGACCTCGGCCCCTGGACGCCCAAGGTGGTGGACGGCAAGCTCTACGGTCGCGGCGGCGCCGACGACGGCTACGCCATCTACGCCAGCCTGACCGCGCTGCTGGCCCTGGACGACGCCGGCGTGCCGCGGCCGCGCTGCGTGGGCCTCATCGAGACCTGCGAGGAGTCGGGCAGCTTCGACCTGCCCGCCTATATCGACCTGCTGCGCCCGCGCTTCGGCAATGTTTCGCTGGTGGTCTGCCTGGACAGCGGCGCCGGCAACTACGACCAGCTCTGGCTCACCACCTCGCTGCGCGGCAACGTCACCGGCAGCCTGAAGGTCGAGGTGCTGGCCGAGGGCGTGCACAGCGGCGACGCCTCGGGCATCGTGCCGTCGTCGTTCCGCATCATGCGGCAGCTGCTCGACCGCCTGGAGGACGCCAGGACCGGCGCCCTGCTGCCCGAGGACTTCCATTGCCCCATCCCCGAGGTGCGCGTGCAGGAAGCGCAGGAGACCGCGCGCACCCTGGGCGACCAGGTCTGGAAGCGCATGCCCTGGGCCTGCGGCGCCGATGGCGGCGCGGTGCTGCCGATGAGCGAGGACCCGGCGCAGACGATCATCAACGGCACCTGGAAGCCCACGCTCAGCGTGACCGGCGTGGACGGCATGCCGGCCCTGGCCAACGCCGGCAACGTGCTGCGCCCCTACACCTCGTTCAAGCTGTCGCTGCGCCTGCCGCCGCTGGTGGATGGCAACGCCGCCGCGCTGCGCCTGAAGGCCCTGCTGGAGGACAACGCGCCCTACAACGCCCGAGTGAGCTTCGAGCCCGACGGCCGCATGGGCGCCTACGGCGCCAGCGGCTGGAACACCCCCGACCTGCAACCCTGGCTGCGCAGCGCGCTCGACACCGCCTCGCGCGCGCAGTTCGGCGCACCGGTCGGCTTCATCGGCCAGGGCGGCACCATCCCCTTGATGAATCTGCTGCAGCAGGGCTTCCCGGCGGCGCAGATGATGGTCTGCGGCGTGCTCGGCCCCAAGAGCAACGCGCATGGCCCGAACGAGTTCCTGCACATCGACTACGCCAAACGCCTCACGGCGACGGTGGCGCAGGTGATCGCCGCACATCCCTAGGGCCTGTTAACACTACGGGAAGCCACGCGAAAGTGGCTGTTGGGCCGGCAGGCCAGGCGCGCGGCGCAGCCCAGGCTGGTGCCTGGGCAAGCCGCGCAACGCCGCATCCCGGCCCAACAGCCA
>JAFLDE010000173.1 GCA_017302655.1 Burkholderiales bacterium | reverse complement strand
CTGCAGGCCATCGCGCGCTCGCTGGGTGCGGACCCGCGTGCCGACCTGCGCTTGGGCGCCGCCGCCACGCGGGCGGCCGTGCTCGCGGCCGACCTCAGCGACCGCCGCGTCGTCGCCTTCGCCACCCACGGCTTGCTGCCGGGGGAACTGCCTGGCTTGTCGAAACCGGCGCTCGCGCTGGCGGCCGACGGCGATGCCTCGCCGCTGCTCGAACTGGACGACGTGCTGCAACTGCGACTGCGCGCGCACTGGGTGCTGCTTTCGGCTTGCAACAGCGCCGGGGCGCAGCAGGGCGACGAGGCGCTGTCCGGCTTGGTGCGCGGCTTCTTCTTCGCCGGCGCGCGCAGCGTGTTGGCCACGCACTGGGCGGTGGAGTCGGAGTCTGCCGCGGCCCTTTCGGCGGCGGTGTTCGCGCGGGCGGCCCCCAGCCGTGCGGAGGCCTTGCGCCGCGCCCAGCTGCAGCTCGCCGACGGTGCACCCAAATGGCGCCATCCCTACTTTTGGGCCGGGTATGCCCTGTTCGGCGACCCCGCTTTGTGACAGGGTGTGGCCGTTAGCATCCGCAACATCTTTGGAGGTGTGCACTATGTGGCGTTCAGTAGGGGTGATGGCGGCGTGCAGCATGGCTTGGGCGACAGCCGCGGCGAATGCGCCGGCCTGTGAGGTGGCGGCCTTGATCGGGCAGGCGAAGCTTGGCGAGACCGCGCTCAAGGTCGGGGCCACGGTGCGCGCCGGTGACGAGATCCAAACCCTGGCCGATTCCCGCCTGCGCCTGAAGTGCGTGGACGGCTCCTCGCTCGTGATGGCCGCCAACAGCCGGCTGCGCATCGACGCCTTCGAGATGAACGGCGCTCAGCGTGGCGACGCCCGCTTCCACCTGCAGCTCGGCCTCATCGGCCAGAAGGTGAGCGGAGGCGGTGGCTGGAGCGTGCGCACGCCCAGTGCGGTGACCGCCGTGCGCGGCACCGAGTTCGCCGTGGAGGTGGGGGCCGATGCCGCCACGGCCGTCCTCATGCAAAGCGGCAACGTGGACGTGCGCCCGGCCACCGCACAGTCGCGTTCGCTGGCCGCCATGCTGCCCTTGGTGGCGCTGGCCGGCACCCTGGGCACCGAGTGCCGCGACGGCAAGTGCAGCGCCGCCGCGCCCTGGGGCGAGAAGCGCGTGAAGGCCGTGCTCGATCGGCTCTCGGGCGTCTGATCGCCGCCTGATCGCTTCGTCACGGGCCCTGACTTGCTGAACCGCGCCGACTGGGGCGTCGCCCTCGCCGCCACCTTGCTGGCCTTTGCCGGCTGGGCGCTGCGTTCCGAGGTCCCTGTTCTCGAGCGCCTGGACCGCGCCACGCTCGATCTGCAGATGCAGGCGCGTGGTGTCCTCAAGCCGGGCAGCGAGCACCCGGTGGTGCTGGTGGCCATCGACGACCGCAGCCTGCAGCAGCTGGGCGGTGCCGCGCCCCACCGAGCGCAGTACGCCACGCTCATCGAACGACTGCAGCAAGCCGGTGCTAAGGCGGTGGCCTTGGACGTGCTCATGGTCGACCCCTCGCGCGGCAACTCCGAGCACGACACCCTGCTGGCTGAACGCGTGCGCGCCGCCAACGCCGTCGGCATGAAGGTCGGCCTGCCCTTCGCGCTGCCGGGTCAGAAGGCGCCGGGTCTGGCCACCGGCGACCCACCGCTGGCCCTGCTGAACCACGCGGCCGCCCGCGTGCAGGGTGGGGCTGAGGGTCTCAAACGACTGCCGCTGGTGCCGCAAGGCCTGGTGGCACCGCTGCCCCTGCTCTTGGAGGTGGCGCCTCTGTCCGGTCATGTCACCGCTGCGCGCGGCGTGGAGGGCGCCCTGCGCTTCGACCTGCCGCTGCTGCCCTGGAAGGACGAATGGTTCCCCAGCATGGCGCTGCGCCTGGCTGGCGAATCGCTGGGCCTGGACTGGGCGCAGGCCGAGGCGCGCCTGGGCGAGTCGGTGCAATGGGGCCCGCTGCAGGTGCCGCTGGACGAGCTGTCGCGCCAATGGGTCAATTACTACGGCCCGGCCGGCACCATCGCGACCCATGCCTTCATCGACGTGCTCGAAGGCCGGCTGGCGCCGGGCAGCCTGAAGGGCGCAGTGGTCATCGTGGGCGAGGCGGCCCTGGGCACCGGCGACACCTTCGCCACGCCTTTCGACAGCGGCCTGCCCGGCATGGAGCGCCTGGCCACGGTCACCGACAACCTGCTCACCGGTCGCGTCCTCAAGCGGGGCTCGCCCGTGCCCGAGCTGGTGGCCATGGTGCTGGTGCCGCTGCTGGCCGTGTGGCTGCTGGTGCGCCTGCCCGCGCGCCAGGCGGCGTTGGCGCTGTTGCTGGTGCTGCTGGGTGGACTGCTGCTGGCGCAGGTGCGTTTCCAGTGGCAGCACGTGTTCTATTCGCTGGCCTACCCGGTGTTGGCCGGAGGACTGGCGGTGCTGGGCGGTGCGCTGCTCCGCAGCCACCGGGAGCGCTTGCGCAAGGAAGAGGCCGTGCATCGCCTGCGCGCCAGCGAAGAGCGCTATGCCCTGGCCGCGCGTGGCGCCTCCGACGGCCTGTGGGACTGGGACCGGCTCGGCGGCCAGGTCTATTTCAGCGAGCGCTGGTGGGCGCTGATGGGCCTGGAGCCGCGTGCTGGTGCCGACATGCAGGCCTTCGGCGGGCCGCTGGACGCCAACGGACGCGCCGCCTTCCAGGCCGCGCTGCAGGAACACCTGGATGGCCGCAGCCAGCAACTGCACCACACCCTGCAGTTCCGCCAGGGCGAACAGGAACGCGCGCTGCTGGTGCGCGGCATGGCGCAGCGCGACGAGGCCGGGCAGGTGACGCGCGTGGCCGGCTCGCTCACCGACCTGTCCGAGACCCTGAAGCTGCAGCGCCAACTGGTGCACGACGCGCTGCACGACCGCCTCACCGGCCTGGCGAACCGCAACCTCTTCATCGAGCATCTCGACCAGTTGCCCCAGCAGCCCTTGGGCGTGGTGCTGATCGGCCTGGACGGCTTCCGCCAACTCAACGAGACCGAGGGCACCCAGGTGGGCGACGCCGTGCTGCGCGAAGTGGCACGGCGGCTGCAGATGCGTGCCGGGGCGTCGACCGTGCTGCGCCCGACGGTGGCGCGCCTCGGCCCCGATCTCTTCGGCCTGGCCTTCGTGGCGCCATTGGAATCCGATGGCGTGGATGCCGCGCGTTCGCCACAGATGCTGCGCAGCCTGCTGGACGATCCGCTCACCGTGCCCGGCAAGGCGCTGATGGTGGAGGCCACCGTGGGCTGGGCGCACCGCAGCCAGGGGCTCACGGGCACCGACGAACTGCTCGCCGCCGCCGAGATGGCCCTCGCCCTGGCCAAGGCCGGCAGCCAACGCGGCGGCGTGCGCGCCTACGACCCCGCCGACCAGCTGCTGCAGACCACGCGGCGCTGGCTCAAGGACAACATCGATGCTGCCCTGACCGCGGGCGACCAGTTCCGCATGTACTACCAGCCGCTGATCCGGCTCTCGGACCGCCAACTGCTCGGCTTCGAGGCGCTGATTCGCTGGCACCACCCGGAACGTGGCTTCATCATGCCCGGCGACTTCATCCCCTTCGCTGAGGAGAGCGGGCAGGTGGTTCCCCTGGGAGCCTGGACCCTGCGCGAGGTGGCGCGGCAGCTCACCGCCTGGAACGCGCTGGGTTTTGATGGCGAGATTGCCGTGAACCTGAGCAGCCGGCAGTTCGTCGAAGGCGACCTGGAAGCCGACGCCCGCGCCGCCCTTGCGCTGCTGGGCGAAGGCATCTCGCCCAAACGCATCAAGCTCGAGGTCACCGAGAGCATGGCCATGGCCAACCCGCACGAAACCGCGGCCATGCTGCAAGGGCTGCACGCCATGGGCTTCAAGATCAGCATCGACGACTTCGGCACCGGCTACAGCTCGCTGGCCTATCTGCACCAGTTTCCCTTCGATACCTTGAAGATCGACCGCAGCTTCGTCATGCGCCTGCACCAGGGCCGCGACGCGCAGGAGATCGTGCGCACCATCGTCGGCCTCACCTCCGCGCTGGGCAAGCAGGCCCTGGCCGAGGGCGTGGAAGAAGAACGCCAGGCGCAGCTGCTGCATGAGCTTGGCGTGCAGATCGGCCAAGGCTGGCTGTTCGGCAAGGCCATGCCGGAGGAGCAGGCGAGGGCGATGTTCGTGGGGGCTTGAGGGCCCGGACCTGTCGAGCCGATGTGCGCTCGATGGCGTCGTCGCGCTTCTTCATGCTGCCGAGTTCGATGCAGGGCAGCAGTTGAACACCCAGCCGAGGCTGCTTGGGAATGGGCGCAGGCCCGTGAACCTGCGCTCGCGGTCTGCACAAGCGCCCCTGCACCGGCGGTTGCTCGATGCCCGGTCGTGCGATCGCCTGCTGGCCGTGGACGCCGAGCGGCCGGCATCTTCGTAGAGCCAGCCGAGCCAGATCCCCAAGCACCTAAACTCCGCCCCTTTTTTCGCCGACGCCCCCTGGGCGGCGGGGCAGGGACATGCAGGCAGTGGACGGACAGCGGAATCGGCGGGGGGTGGTCATGCCTGCCGCGCCATCGGCTCCCGCGCGACCTGCGGCCCTGACGATGGCGCAGCTCTTGCAGCGCTGGCGCCTGGAGGGCCCCAGGCAGTTGGACCTCACCCTGCCGCTGGCGCCGCCCCCCGCCGCTGCGCCGCCCCTGGCCGAGCAACTGGCCGCGCAGCTGGCTTGGACCGACGCGGTGCGCCTGGCGCAGGCGCTGGCCTTGCCGGCGCGGCCCCCGACTGCTGCCGAGCCTCAAGCCGCTGCGGCACGCCAGACCGCCCGTGACTGGGCCGACGCTGCATTGGAGCGCCTGCGTGCCGAGCTGCGGGCCGGCTTCGAAGACCCTTTGCTGGCAGAGGACGCCGCCCGCCCGCAAGCCCTGGGCGACCTGGCGCTGGCCGATGCCCTGGCGCCCTGGCGCCTGCACCATGCGCAACAGCAGCGCGGCATGGCGGCGCGGGTGAACAGCCTGCGCGAGCGCCTGCGCGCGCACCTGACGGGCT
>JAFLDE010000172.1 GCA_017302655.1 Burkholderiales bacterium | reverse complement strand
CGCCCGGGACGGGCGCCCTCCAGAAGCTCGCGGCCCGTTGCTCCTGGAGGGCGCCGCTCCTGCGGCGCCGCTCTTCCTGCGGCACACCGCAGCCAACAGCGGCGCCCGTTGCCGCGGCGCTCGCCCGTCACATCGGGCCATCGCCGCTGTAGTTCGTGGCCGGTTCGGCCAGCCAGACTTCGACGCGCTCGTTGCGCACGCGGCTGTCGCTGCGATCAGTCGGCGCCAGCAGGGCGCCGTGGATGAAGCCGCGGCTGGTACCGATGGGCACACCGCGCACGGCGAGCAGTTGCGAGATGTGGTCGACGCGGTCGTTGAGGGTCAGCAGGGTCATCATCGGCGCACGCGCGGTGCCTGGCGAGAACGCTGCCAGGCGGATCTCCTTGTGCTGGTTCTCCGGCCGCTGCATGAATTCACGCAGGCGCTCGATGTCGCGCAGGGCGCGGCTGTCGAGGGTCGAGCTGGCCGGACTGAAACGGAAGTTCAGCGACACCCGCGCCGCCTCCCCGATCACCTCGTAGTAGCCATCCGGATTGCCCGGCAGGGGCTCCGCGGCGGCGGCGAAGATCTGCTGCGCGACGAAGCCGGTCTCGGCCACCACGGCCTGGCCGGTGCCGGCCTGGACGAACTCGACGAACGCGCGCACCGCCGGGCCGGCGTCGCGCGCGGTGTAGAAGTACAGGCGGCGCGCCAGCGCGTAGTCCTCGGTGGAGATGCTCAGAGCATCTGGTTTGAGCGGCAGCGTTCCGGCGGCATGCACCGCCAGCGCGCGGGTCGCCGCCACGTAGGAGAAACCGACGAAGCCCAAGGCACCGCGGTCCGCGGCGACGCCGCGCTCCAGCTCGCTCGACGATTCGTAGCGGCGGGTCTGTGCGGCCAGCGGCGTGCTGCCATCGAGCACCATCGCCTTGAAGGTGTCGAAGGTGCCCGACCGGTCGTCGCGACCATACAGGTGGATCGGACCCGGCTTGCCACCGAGCTGCGCCCAGTCGCTCAAGCGGCCGGCGAAGGCATCGCGCACCTGGTCGATGCGCAGTTCGCGAAGTGGATTGTCCGGGTGCACGATGATCGCAAGGCCGTCGAGCGCGACCACATGCTCCTGCGCCGGGGAGTGCAGGGCGCCGATGCTGCGCGCTACCTGCACGTCGGCCGGGGTGGCGGCGCGCGAGGCCATCCAGACATCGGCCTCGCCCGAGACCAGGGCGGTATGCCCGGTGCCGGTGCCGTGCGCCCGGACCGTACCCTCGAAACGGCTGCCATCCCGACGCGTCGCGCTGACCTGGAACTCCATCGGCGCGGTTTCGCTGCGCTGCACCTCGGCATAGCCCTGCTGCCGCGCATAGGCCTCCAGCAGCGCCGGCGCGAGCTTCGCGCCGAGGGTGTTCGAGCCGTGCAGGCGCAGGCTCAGGGTCTCCGCGTGCAGGTTCAGCGTGCTGCCGAGGAACAGGCAGGCGAGTGAGGACAAGTGCTTGATCTTGCGAGCCATACAGGCAACTCCAACGAAAGTTGCGGGCAGTCTGACCAGCGCCGGTGACCGCCAGATGGCGACGGCGTTGCGGCTTCGCGGACTTGCTGCGGCGACTTCATGAGGGCGTCACCAGCGCGCAATGGCGATCGCACAGGACTGTCACGCAATGAAACTAGCGTGCGGCTTCCGCTGCGCCGCGCTGGCGTTCCGATTTCCGACGAGGGTCCGACCATGTCCACATTCCACGACGACGGCATCTCCAATCCTGGCGACAACCCGAGCTTCGACGAGGTGCTGGCCCGCGCCCGCCGGCGCGAATTCCTGCGCGGCAGCCTGGCTGCAGGCGTCGCCCTCGCGGGCGTCCCGCTGTTGTCGTCGCGTTCGCTGGCGCAGACCATCTCGCCGGCCTACACCCGGACGCCTCGCGTTGGCTTCGAACCGGTGCCTGTCAGCGAGGCCGACGCCCTGGTCGTGCCGCGCGGCTACCGCGCCGAGGTGCTGATCGCCTGGGGTGATCCGATCACCACGGCAGCACCGGCATTCCGCTACGACGCCGGCAACACCGCCGACGAGCAGGCGCTGCAATGGGGCATGCACAACGACGGCATGCACTTCTTCCCCTTTGACGAGCCGCGCTTCAGTCTTTCGGGCGGGACCACGCCCTCCTCGCGCCGCGGCCTGCTGGTGTCCAACCACGAGTACACCGACGATGGCCTGCTGCATCCGGACGGCATGCGCACCTGGACCGCGGAGAAGGTGCGCAAGTCGCAGGCGGCGCACGGCGTGTCGGTGATCGAGGTGTCGTTCGACGGCAGCGCCTGGCGCGTGCTGCGGGCCTCGCGCTATGCCCGCCGCATCACTGCCTACACGCCGATGGCGGTATCCGGCCCAGCGGCCGGCCACCGCTTGCTGCGCACGGCGGCAGATCCGGACGGCGCGCGCATCCTCGGCACGTTCAACAACTGCGCCCACGGCTACACGCCCTGGGGCACCTACCTGACCTGCGAAGAGAACTTCAACGGCTACTTCGGCTGGAACGGTGCCCGCACGCCTTCGGCCCTGGAAAACCGCTACGGCCTGACCAGCAGCGGCTTTGGCTACCTGTGGCACACGGTGGATCCGCGCTTCGACCTGAACGCGCACGCCAACGAACCCAACCGCCATGGCTGGATCGTCGAGATCGACCCCTTCGCGCCAGCCAGCAAGCCGGTCAAGCGCACCGCGCTGGGCCGCTTCAAGCACGAGAACGCCGAGCTGGTGGTGGCCACCAACGGCAAGGTGGTCGTCTACATGGGCGACGACGAGCGCAACGAGTACGTCTACAAGTTCGTCAGCAGCGGCACCTTCGATGCCGCCAACCCGACCAGCGCGGCCAACCGTCGCCTGCTGGAGTCGGGCACGCTCTACGTCGCCAAGTTCGAGGCAGGGGCCACGGCCGGCGACAAGATGGGCACCGGCGTGTGGATCCCGTTGGTGCATGGCCAGAACGGTTTGACCGTGGAGAACGGCTTCGCCAACCAGGGTGACGTGGTGATCCGCGCCCGCCAGGCCGCCGACCGCGTGGGTGCCACCATGATGGACCGCCCGGAATGGGTCGCTGCCAACCCCAAGAAGGCGGGCGAGGTCTTCATCACGATGACCAACAACAACCGCCGCGGCGGCGTGACGAGCAACAACGCCGACGGCAGCACCGTGGCCGGCAGCGCCCGGCCGCCGGTGGACGAGGTCAACCCGCGTGCCAACAACGTCTGGGGTCACATCGTGCGCTGGAACGAGACCGGCGGCGACGCCACGGCCACGACCTTCGCCTGGGACATCTTCGTCATGGCCGGCCAGCCTTCCATCCTGGATGCCCGCGCACCCAGCGGCAACATCAATGCCAACAATCTGTTCAACAGCCCCGACGGCCTGGCTTTCGACAGCTTCGGCCGCCTGTGGATCCAGACCGACGGCAACTACAGCAACACCGGTGACTTCGCCAACATGGGCAACAACCAGATGTTCGCGGCCGACCCGGTGAGCAAGGAGATCCGCCGCTTCCTGACAGGCCCCTCGGGCTGCGAGATCACCGGCATCACCTGGACGCATGATCGCAAGACCATGTTCGTCAACGTGCAGCACCCGGGCGAGGTGGGCAACCACCCGCGTGCGCCCAAGACCCCAGGTGGCGCGACCTTCGTGGAAAACGACACTGCCCGCCAGCCCACGCTGTTCTCCACCTGGCCGACGCCCAACACCCGTCCGCGCTCTGCCACCGTGGTGGTGCGCAAGGCCGATGGCGGGGTGATCGGCACGTGAAGCCCTTCTGGGTGCTGGCGGCATGGGCGGCAGCCTTTGCAGCCGGCGCCCAGACCGATGTGCCCGGCGACGCCGCCGCCGGGCGCATGCTCTACCGCGACACGCCGCAGCTGCGCGGCTCGCTGCAGGCCTGTGCCCAGTGCCATCCCAATCCGCTGAACCAACGGCGAGGCATCACGCTGCTGGACCAGCAGGACCACATCCGCTGCGCCATCCAGGGCGGCTGCGGCGGCGCCACCCTGGCGGTCTACCCCTACGGCGCCATGGCGCAGTTCCAGGGTCTGGTTAGCGGCGCTGACATCCAGCACCTGGCTCGCTACATCCGCGAGCCCGAGGTTTCCGCGGCTTGGCCACGCCTGACGATGGCCAAGCTGGACGTGGGCAGCCGTCCGCTCGGTGAGGCCACGTCCTTCGCCGTGACCCTGGAGAACCGCGGCGAGCGGGCCTTCGCTTTGCGAAGCCTGAGCCTGCAAGGCTTGGGTGCTGCCGACTATGAGGCCCAGAGCGGGGACTGCCCGGCCACCCTGCCAGCCGGTGGCCAGTGCGCGCTGCAGGTCACCCACCGACCGCAATGCGCGGTGGAGCGTGCGGCCCAACTGCGCCTGAGCCACGACGGCCCACCGGTCGACCTGCTGCTTCGCCTGCAAGGGCGCGGCCTGGGTCTTGAGCGCCCTGAATGGCAAACCGAGCCCGCAGCCCAGCTCGACCTGGGAACTGCCCTCGATACCGCTCGCCCGCTACTGCTGCGCAACGCCTGCGGGGGCACGCTGGGCTTGGCGCACTGGCGTGTCGAAGGCCCCTTCGTCGTGCAGGGCGACGCTGCCAGTTGCCGAGCGCTCGGCGCCGAGCAGTCGTGCGGCTTGCAGGTGTCGCGCCGGCTGGACGGCGGCGCCCCCGAGGCCCTGCGGCCCAGTCAGGGGGCGCTGTGGCTGGTGCCGGCCGATGGCTCGCCCGAGCGGCGCATCGCCTTGGAGGCCGCGGCGCTGCCACCGGCCCTGCTGCGCACCACGCCGCTGAGCGCGCTGCCCGATACGGCGGTGGGCGCCAGCCAATCCGCCGACGTGGCGAGGCTTGAGAACACTGGAACGCAGGAGGCCTGGTTGAGCCAGCTGCGCAGCGATGCCGGCGCCTTTGCGCTGGAGAGCCCGAGTGCCGAGCATTGCCGCGAGGGCCAGGTGCTGGCGGCCGGCAGGAGTTGCCTGCTGCGCCTGCGCTTCGCCCCCGTGGCCCCTGGCGAGCAGCGCATGCAAGTGCAGGTGCTGGCCGC
>JAFLDE010000171.1 GCA_017302655.1 Burkholderiales bacterium | reverse complement strand
CGACGGTTGAAGCGACTAACCAACACAGCATTCAGGGAGACAGCCAGCATGGCTCGTGAACAGTCCTACACATTGGCCGCGCTAAACGTAGCGATGCATCGACCGCACGACCCGATGCGCTACAGAGCTCTATTCCGTGCGATTTTCGAGATGCGCCGGATCGTTCGTCTAGGAGCACAGCACGGTGGGATGCTAGGCAGGCTGTATCGCGAAGACGGACCGCCGGGTGAAGCGCTGATGCGAGGCGACCTGTTCAGCTTCCTGCAGTGGGATCCAAAGGAGCCTTGGCTTAACCTGCGTACGGGTAAGGCGGCTGAGGCTGACGACCTCGCCGAGGTAAACCTTCCCGAAAACCTTCGGCCGGCATTCAAAGCAATTCCCTTCGTCTTCTCGCCCAAGAGTCATAAGCTGGTGTTCGTCAGCAAACACGGCGACGTGACCATGGCGCCAAGTACGGCGGCAAGACTCCTTGAGCGACTCATCGAACCGTTGATTTTCAAAGGCCATTTCCCGAAGGTGCACATAACACCGGTTCAGGACCGCGCGACATTGGATCGTGTGTTTGCGCTTCCCGAACTGAAAACCCTGAACATTACGGTCACTCGCCCCAACCCAGGAGATGACGATCCACAAACACTTGTTCGGGTGTTTGCAAGCCAGTTGGAGGAACAGAACGCAACCGAGATTGAGCTCAATGCCAAAGCGGCACGCGGTCAATCGTTAAAGCCAACAGAGGCTGTTCGCGCTGTAGCAGAGCTTGCTGTCTCCGGAAATGGCCGAGTGCTGGCGAAGGGAAAAAGTTCGGAGGGTCGAACGCTCAAGATTGATACCGCTGACTCACCCTTGCTTCTTGTGGACTCGTTCAATCCAGCCACGACAACGATCTATGACAGGCTGCTTGCAGCTGTTGATTGGTTCCGATGACAGTTCGCAGAGCGAGCCGACACTGGTGATTCCGCAATGATTCCGACTCAACGCGTCGTTTGGCGTGCCTACGGTGGATGGCGGGCTGTCTTGCGATCGCCCTACCTGAGACTAGCGTTGGTGTTAAACGTGGCCATGTTTCCTTTCTGGGCAAGGAACAGTTGGTGGGAGACGGTCATTGGCGTTACGCCCAACCTTCTAGGCTTCACGCTTGGCGCGTTCGCCATCCTGATGGGCTTCGGCGACGACAGCTTCCGCGCCGTGTTCTATCGACCGCAAGGTGGGAAAACGCCAGATGCTCCGACAGAGCCCTCTATTGCTGTGGACATCTCGGCATCGTTCGTTCAGTTCGCCGTCTTTCAGATGGCGGCGCTGATCGTTGCACTCCTTGCCAAGACTTGGTCGTTCCACACGCCACTCGCCGACCCGATTCGAAGTTGGCTTCCATTGCTCAATGGGCTGTGTGGGTTCTTCGGTTTTTGGCTGTTTTTGTACTCACTCTGCCTTTTGGTTGCAGCAACGCACTCGGTATTCGCGGTAGCCCAGATGTATCAAGCCCAGGTCGCAGAGCGCCTGCGCAAAGAGGCTCTTGAAGCAAACAAGTCGAAACCTTGTGTGGAGCAATCTGCCGCGCCTCCAAGTGAGTAGGTCACTCGGACGACTGGAGCAACTCCAGCAACTCCAGGATCAAGCAACTCCAGAGGGCTTCAGGAGGGATTCAGGAGGCTTCAGGGTCATAGGCTCTAGGGGGCTTCAACGGCTTCAATTGCGGCTTCAGGGTCAGGCCTAATCTTTAGCGTCTACGCCCGCCCCCGCTCATCCATAACTGCCCCAAACCTCTCACAAGCCCCCAGGATGTGCAGCCGGGTCAGCTTCGCCGCCGCCTTGCCATCCCTGGCCACGCATGCGTCGAGGATGGCCTGGTGTTCGTCGCGCGCCTGCTTGCGTGCGTCGGTGGTGAGCTGCAGCTGGTCGACCAGGTAGCGCTCGGTCTTGTCCAGCGCCTCCACCACGGCCTGCAGGTGGTAGGGCATCTGCGCCTGCTCGTAGAGCGCGCGGTGGAAGTCGCGGTTCAGCTCGCCCCAGCGCGCGGCATCGGTCTCCTTGGCAAAGGCCTGGCAGCGCTTCTTGGCTTCCAGCAGCGC
This sequence comes from Burkholderiales bacterium, assembly GCA_017302655.1. Lineage (GTDB taxonomy): Bacteria > Pseudomonadota > Gammaproteobacteria > Burkholderiales > Burkholderiaceae_C > Inhella. Next base: position 3,022 of record JAFLDE010000171.1, on the reverse strand, counting down.
CGCGGGGCTCATGCGCTCCACGGCGCGCTGGATCAGCTCGGCTTCGACGAGGGCGCGAAAAGCGCAGATCTCCTCGATGTCGGCGCGGCTGTGCGCCGCCACCGTGTAGCCGTGGTAGCGCTTGATGGCCACCAGCCCATGCTGCTCCAGGCGCGTGAGCGCCTCGCGCACGGGGATGCGGCTGGTGGCGAACTGCCGCGCCAGCTCCTCCTGGCGCAGCGGGGTGCCGTCGCCGAGCTGGCCGCTGATGATGGCGCTGCGCAGCGCCTCGAAGACCTGGTCGGCGGCCGAGGGCGCGGGGGCGATGGCGGGGGAACGCAGAAGCGGGCGGGAGGCGGCGGGCATGGCGGCGATTGTTGTTCAGCTTCCTGGCCGGTGGCGGGATTGGATCTTGGATCCAGGCTGGCTGCGGTTAATTGGATATTGGATCCAATGTTGTGTATGCTGCGCGCCGTTCGCTGCAGGGCTTGGCTGCCTGCTTCTTCTTTTCTTTGTTCGTTGATTGCGTTGACGAGGGCTGCGCCGCCGTGCGCGATGCCGCGCCGACCTGAAGGAGATTGGGATGTGGAAAGGTGTGATTCCCGCTGTCACCACCAAGTTCAAGCTGGATGGCAGCCTGGACGAGGCCGAGATGGAGCGCTGCTTTGCGCTGCAGATGGAGGCCGGCGTTGATGGCCTGATTGCCTGCGGCTCGCTGGGCGAGGGGCCGATGCTGTCGCACGAGGAGCGCCTGGCGGTGTGGCGCCTGGCCAAGCAGGCGAGCGGCAGCAAGCCGGCCCTGCTGACCGTGGCCGAGGCCGGCACCCGCGAGGCCTGCGAGCTGGCCAAGAAGGCGGCGCGCGCCGGGGCCGACGGGCTGATGGTGGTGCCCAGCACGATCTACCACACCGATGCCCGCGAGACGGCGGCGAACCTGCGCGCGATTGCCGCGGCGGCCGACCTGCCGGTGATGATCTATTCCAACCGCATCGCCTACCGCGTGGACGTGACGACGGATCTGCTGGAGGAGCTGGCCGATGACGCGCGCTTCGTGGCGGTGAAGGAAAGCAGCGACGACATCCGCCGCACCACGGAGATCATCAGCCGCCTGGGCGAGCGGTACGCGGTGCTGACCGGCGTGGACAACCTGGCCTACGAGGCGCTCTGCGCCGGCGCGGTGGGCTGGGTGGCCGGGCTGGTGGTCGCCTTCCCGAAGGAGACGGTGGCGATCGTCAAGCTGGTGCAGGCCGGCCGGCATGCGGAGGCGCTGGCCATCTACCGCTGGTTCCGCCCGCTGCTGGACCTGGATGTGTCCAGCTACCTGGTGCAGAACATCAAGCTGGTCGAGGCGTTGGTGATCGATTCCAACGAGCGGGTGCGGGCGCCGAGGTTGCCGCTGGCGGGGGCGCAGCGGGCGAAGGTGGAGGCGGTGGTGAAGACGGCGCTGGCGAATCGCCCGCAGCTGCCTGCGGGGCTCTGAGATGGAGTTCCGCAGCTTCATCGCCGGCCGTTTTGTGGACGGCGGCCGCCCTGTGGTCAACGAGAACCCCTCGGACCTCAGCCAGCCCGTGGGCATGGGCTACGAGCTGGACGCCGCCGCCGTGCATGCGGCCGTGGACGCGGCGGCCGAGGCGGCACCAAGCTGGGCGCGTAGCGGGCCGCAGCAGCGCTTCGATGTGCTGGACCGCATCGGCAGCGAGATCCTCGCGCGCCGCGAGGAGCTGGGGCGCCTGCTGGCCAGCGAGGAGGGCAAGACCCTGCCCGAGGCTACGGCTGAGGTCGGCCGCGCCGGGCAGATCTTCAAGTTCTTCGCCGGCGAGGCGCTGCGCCAGGGCGGGCAGCTCGTCGACTCGGTACGGCCGGGCGTGCATGCCGAGGTGGTCCGCGAGCCCCTGGGCGTTGTCGGCCTGATCACGCCCTGGAATTTCCCGATCGCGATTCCGGCCTGGAAGCTCGCGCCTGCCTTGGCCTACGGCAATACCGTGGTGCTGAAGCCGGCCGACAAGGTGCCGGGCTCGGCCTGGGCCTTGGCCGAGATCATCAGCCGCAGCAGCCTGCCCGCCGGCGTGTTCAACCTGGTGCTGGCGCGCGGCTCGGTGGCCGGGCCGGTGCTGGTGGAGCGGCCGGAGGTGCAGGCGATCAGCTTCACCGGCTCCGAGGCCGTGGGCCGGCGGCTTGCTGCCGACTGCGGGCTGCGCCTGAAGAAGCTGCAGCTGGAGATGGGCAGCAAGAACCCCTTGCTGGTGCTGGACGACGCCGACCTCGATCTAGCCGTGAACTGCGCGATCCAGGGCGCCTTCTATTCGACCGGGCAGCGCTGCACGGCGTCGAGCCGGATCATCGTCACCGCCGGCGTGGCGGCCGCGTTCCGCGACCGGCTGCTGGCGGCGACGCAGGCGCTGCGGGTCGGGCATGCGCTGGAGTCGCAGACGCAGATCGGGCCCATCGTCGACGCCGGTCAGTACGCCAGCGTGGAGGGCGACCTGCAGCAGGCGCTGGATGAGGGCGCGCGATTGCTTTGCGGCGGCGAGCGGCTGCGCCGCGACACCGAGGGGCACTTCATGGCGCCGGTGCTGCTGGAGGGCGCGGGGCCTGATGCGCGCATCAACCGCGTCGAGGTCTTCGGCCCGCTGGCCACGCTCTCCGTGGTGGCCGACTACGAGGCCGGCCTGGCGCTGGCGAACGACTCGGCCTATGGCCTGGCCGCCGGGGTCTGCACGCGGTCCTTGAAGCACGCCGAGGACTTCCGCCGCCGCGCGCAGGCCGGGCTGGTGATGGTCAATCTGCCCACCGCCGGCGTGGACTACCACGTGCCCTTCGGCGGCCGCAAGGGTTCGAGCTACGGCCCGCGCGAGCAGGGCGCGGCGGCGGCGGAGTTCTACACCACCGTGAAGACCTGCTACATCCAGCCCTGATGACGGACGACTTCGATCGCCTGCCGCCCTTGGGGGGCGAGCAACGCCACGCGCCCTGGGTGCTGATCGGCGCCGGCGTCGTCGGCCTGGCCTGCGCGCTGCGCCTGCAGGCCGCCGGGCTGCCGGTG
>JAFLDE010000170.1 GCA_017302655.1 Burkholderiales bacterium | reverse complement strand
AGCGGCGGCACCAGCACGGCGCCCTGCTGGGCGGTGGCGCTGGAGAGCGCGCGGGCGCGGTCGATGAGCGCGGGGCTGGCCGGCGTGGTCGACAGGAAGGGGTCGGCAAAGCTGGCCCGCGTGCTGGGCAGCACCGGCACCGTGCGCGCGAAGGCGAGCTGGTTGTTGGCGTTGCTCACGAAGGCGGCGAAGTCGAAGGCGAGGTCGCGTTGGCTGCTGGCCTGCGGCACCGCCAGGTTCATCACCGCCAAGTTGGGCGGCACGCCCTCGTTGCCCAGCGGCGCGGCGATGTCGATCTTTTCGAACAAGCCTGCATTGCTGCTGCGGATGAAGTTCAGGAATTGCATGCCGGTGGACACCAGGCCGAGCTCGCCGGCCACGAACAGCTCCACGGCCTTGCGGTGGCCCTCGGTGACCACATTGCGCGGCACCAGGCCTTGTTGGTAGAGCTCGCGGTAGAAGCTCAGCACCGCCGCGCCCCGCGCATTGACGAAACCCGGGCCGCAGCCCTGCGCGGCGAGCAGCGGCGCGCCCATGGCCACCAGGGTTTCCAGCGGGTGCGAGCCGTCGAGCGCCGGGAAGTAGGCGAAGGCCCCCGCCGCCCGAAGCTGCGGCGCCTGCGCCAGCAACTCGGCATGCTGGCGCGGCGCCTGCGCCAGACCTGCGCGCGTCAGAAGCGGCCGGTTGAACAGGGTCAGGTTGGTGGTCAGGTACCAGGGCAGGGCGAAGGTCTTGCCATCCAGCCGGTTCGCCGCCCAGGCCGCCGGCAGGTAGCGCGCGGGCACCTCGGCGCCCAGGTGCTGTTCGGGCACGGCCAGCGCGCCGAATTCGGCCAGCTTGGCGGCGAACTGCGGGTTCAGGTTGACCACATCGGGCGCCTGCTTGGCGGCGATGGCGGTCAGCACCTTGCGCTCCATCTCGCTCCAGGGCAGGTCCACCCAGTGGATGCGCACGCCGGCGCGCTGCGCCTCGTAGGCCCGGATGAGGCCGCGCACATAGCCATCCAGATGCGGCGAGAGCTGCATGGTCCAGAAGCTGAGCGTGCGCACGCCGGCCCGGCCGACGCGTGGCGCCAGGGCGGACAGACAGGAGGCGAAGAGGGCGTGACGGCGCGCGAGCATGCCCCGGCATCTTGCCCGAAGGCGGCGAAGAGCTCAAGCAGTGGTCTACAAATTGGTATCTATGCTTCCTGGGCTTCTGCGACTAAGATGCCAGCAACTGGCCCAGGGTTTACCCCCAGAAACTAGACCAAAAGCAGACCATGGCATCCGAACGTGCGCTCAAACGGCAGCAGCTGAAGCAGCAGCTGCAGGACCTGATCCAGCAGCATGCCGGCGGGCGGCTGCCGCCCGAGCGCGAGCTCAGCGAGCGTTTCGCGGTGGCCCGCGAGACCCTTCGCCGCTGCCTGCGTGAACTCGAGGAGGACGGGCTGCTGCAGCGCCGGCAGGGGGCCGGCACCTTTGTCAGCGGCCAGCCGGTGGTCAAGCAGCTACAGCTCATGAGCTTCTCCGAGGAGATGCGGGAGCGTGGGCTCATCCCCTCCAGCGAGGTGCTGTCCATCAAGAGCCTGGGGGCCAACGCCAAGCTCGCCAGCAAGCTCAAGCTGACGCCGGGCGCACCCCTGCTGGAGCTGCGCCGCCTGCGTCTGGCCGACGACGAGCCGATGGCGTTGGAGACGGTCTACCTGGTGCGCGACCGACTGCCCGCCTTCGATCCCGAGGAACTGCGCGAGGGCTCGCTGTACGAGTTGCTGATGCAGCGCTTTGGCCTGCAGATCCGCTCGGCCCAGCAGCAGGTGCAGGCCACCGTGCTGACCGAGGAAGAAGCGGAGGCGCTCGAAGTGCCACCCTTCTCGCCCTCACTGCTGGTGGAACGCCTGGTGATGACGGGCGGCGGCGAAATCATCGAGTTCGCTCGCTCGCTCTACCGCGCCGACCGCTACCGCTTCGAGGTCAACGTGATGCGCGCGCCCAGCAGTGCGCCCGGGGAGGCTTGAGCGTGCAGCTGGAGGCGCTTGACGCCCGTTTGAAGGGCGGTCTGGTGGTCAGCTGCCAGCCCGTGGAGGGCGGCCCGCTGGACCACGACGAGGTGGTGGCACGCCTCGCGCACGCCGCGCTGGACGGCGGTGCCGCAGCGCTGCGCATCGAAGGCGCGGCGCGGCTCGCGCATGTGCGCCGCCGCCTGCCGCAAGCCCTGATCATCGGCATCGTCAAGACCGATCGCAGCGACAGCCCGGTGCGCATCACCGGCACCTGCGCCGAGGTGCGTGCGCTGTGCGACGCCGGCGCGGACCTGGTGGCCGTGGACGCCACTGACCGCCCGCGCCCGGAGGCGGTGGCAGCGCTGCTGCAAGCCATCCGCCATGGCGGCGCGCTGGCCATGGCCGATTGCGCCACGCTCGCCGAAGGCCTGAGCGCCGCGCGCCTGGGTTTCGACCTCGTCGGCACCACGCTCAGCGGCTACACCGGCGGCCCCGTGCCCGAGGAGCCGGACTGGGTGCTGCTGGAGCAATTGGCCCAGCGGCTGCCGCGGGTCATGGCCGAAGGTCGCATCCACACGCCGCAGCAGCTGCGTCGCGCGCGCGAACTCGGCGCCTGGGCCGTCACCGTGGGCACCTCCATCACGCGCACGGAGTTGGTCACACGGCGCTTCGCGGAGGCCGTGTGACGCCACCCAACTTCTGGAGCCCGGAGTTCCTGCGCGCGCACATCCGCCGCACCCTGGCCTTCTACGCACCGGTCGCGCTCGACGAAAGCGGTGGCTTCTTCCACTTCTTCAAGGACGACGGCACGGTTTACGACCGCCGCACGCGCCACCTGGTCAGCAGCACGCGCTTCGTCTTCAATCACGCCATGGCCTTCCGCGCCTTCGGCGATCCCGAGGACCAGCGCCGCGCCGCGCACGCGCTGGCCTATGTGCGCAAGCAGCACCGCCAGCCCCATGGGGGTTACGCCTGGCTGCTGGATCACGCCAGCGGCGAGGTGCTCGACGGCACCCAGCACTGCTACGGCCTCGCCTTCGTGCTGCTGGCGCATGCGCAGGCCGCCCTGGCCGGCGTGAGCGGCGCGCGCGAAGGCATCCAGGAGACCTTCGAGCTGATGGAGCGCCGCTTCTGGGAGCCACGCCGCGGCCTGTACGCCGACGAAGCCGACGCGCAATGGCAGCTCAGCCCCTATCGCGGCCAGAACGCCAACATGCACGCCACCGAGGCGCTGCTGACCGCCTTCGAAGCCACCGGCGAGCGGCGCTACCTGGAGCGCGCGGCACGCGTGGCACAGAACATCTGCCTGCGTCAGGCGACTCGATGCGGTGGAAGTATTTGGGAACACTACGACGCCGACTGGCAGCCCGACTGGGACTACAACCGCCACGACCCCGCCAACCTGTTCCGCCCCTGGAGCTACCAGGTGGGCCACCTCACCGAGTGGGCCAAGCTGCTGCTCATCCTGGAGCGCCATGCACCGCAGCCCTGGTTGCTGCCGCGCGCGGTCGAACTGTTCGACGAGGCCTGGGCCAAGGGCTGGGACCGGCAGCATGGCGGCCTGGTCTACGGCTTCGACCGGGCCGGCCAGGTGTGCGACGCCGACAAGTACTTCTGGGTGCAGGCTGAGAGTTTTGCGGCGGCGGCGCTTCTCCACCTGCGCAGTGGCGAGGCCCGCTTCAAGCTGGCCTACGAGAAGCTCTGGGCTTACGCCTGGCAGCACTTCGTGGACCACGAGCATGGCGCCTGGTACCGCATCCTCTCGCCCGACAACCGCAAGCTGAGCGACGAGAAGAGCCCCGCCGGCAAGACCGACTACCACACCATGGGCGCCTGCCACGAGGTGCTGCTGGGGCTCGCGCTTGCAGGCCGCGCATAGCGAGGCGCTGGACGCGCCGGGCCGTCAAGAAGCGCTGGACGCGCCGGGCCGTCAAGCAGCGCTGGATGCGCCGGGCCGTCAAGCAGCGCTGGACGCGCTGCGGGGCCTGGCCGTGCTGGGAATGGTGCTCAGCGGCAGCATCGGCTTCGGGCCGCACCTGCCGGGCTGGATGTACCACGCCCAGGTGCCGCCGCCGCTGTTCCGCTTTGCCGGTGCGAATGCGCTGCCCGGCCTGACCTGGGTGGACCTCGTCTTTCCCGCCTTCCTCTTCGCCATGGGTGCGGCGATCCCGCTGGCCGCGCGCGGGCAGGGCGTGCTGCAAGGGGCCTGGACGGCGGTGCGCCGTGGCGCGCTGCTGCTGGGCTTCGCGCTGTTCGTCGAGCACATGAAGGCCGCGCGCATCAGCAGCACGCCCGAGCCCTGGGCGCAGGGGCTGTCGCTGCTCGCCTTTGTGTTGCTGGGCCTGATGCTGGTGCGCGCCACGCCGCGCGGGTTGCGTCTGGCGGCCTTTGCGGGCGGTGCTGCGCTGCTGGCCCTGCTGCCCTTTGCCGACGGGCAGGGCTTCAAGCCGCAGCGGCAGGACATCATCCTCGTCGTGCTGGCCAACATGGCGCTGTTCGGCGGCCTGCTGTGGTGGGCCACGCGGCGCTGGCCCATGGCACGCTGGGCGGTGTGCCTGGGCGTGGTGGCGGTGATGCTCTCGCCCTCCGAGGCCTGGACGCGCGCCTGGCTCGACGCCACCCCAGCGGGTTGGGCCTACCGCTTCGTGTTCCTCAAGTACCTGCTGGTGGTGGTGCCCGGGCTGTGGCTGGGCGAGGTGCTGGCGCGTGCACCCGAACCGGCGCCGACGACTCGGCATGCGGCCTTGGCCGGCTTGGCGCTGGCGCTGGTGGTGCTGAACCTCGTCGGTCTCTACACGCGCGCCACCGGCTGGAACGCGCTGCTGAGCACGCTCGGCCTGGCCGCCGGCTGCGGGCTGCTGCGCGGGGCGGGTGGCGGCGCCGGCTGGCTGGCGCCGGCCTGGCGTTTGGCCAGCTTGCTGATGCTGGTGGGCCTCTTCATCGAGCCCCTGCAGGGCGGCATCCGCAAGGACCCGTCCACCTTCAGCTACCAGCTGGTGGGCGCGGGCTGTGCGGTGTTGCTGCTGGTGGCGCTGCAGGGTCTGCAAGGGAGTCGCGGGCAGGCGCTCCTCGCCTTCCTGGCCGGCCAGGGGCGCAACCCCCTGCTGGCCTACGTGGCCGGCAGCCTGTGCGTGTTGCCCCTGCTGCACCTGAGCGGCCTGCACGCCGCCTGGGCGGGGCTCAACACCGGCTGGTTCACGGCCCTGCTCAAGGGCCTGCTCTTCACCGGCGCCGTGGCGGCGCTCACCGCCTGCGCCAACCGCTACCGTTGGGTATGGCGAAGCTGATGATGAAGCCCCTGCTCCTCGTGATGGCCCTGGTGCTGGCGGGCTGCGCCACGGCACCGACCCCGCCCGAGATCC
>JAFLDE010000017.1 GCA_017302655.1 Burkholderiales bacterium | reverse complement strand
GCTCCATCGTCCAGAAATCAAACCCCAGTGGAATTGAAACTGGTCGATCAGGCCATCAGCGATGGCCCTGTCAGGGACTGCCCGCTCCTATGAGGAGTGGTGGTCGGTGGAGATTTGCAGGGCCGACTGGGTGGCAACCAGCGTCGATGTGCTGCCGTCGCATCCGGGCGGGCGGAAGCCCGACGGATCGCGCCGTCGATGGCGCGGATCGCCCGCAAGCCCCAAGCAGTGCGCGTGCAGGCCACAGCGGCGGGCGCCGGCTCCGCGATGTCCCGCAGCGCATGGAAGTCCAGCGCTGGCGCTGGCTGCATGCGCTCCTGCGCGTACTGCAGCACCTTGGGGTACTCCACCAAGTAGTCCATCCGCCCAGCCTCCAGCATGCGCAAGACCTGCGGCCCCTGAGGCAAGGGCATCACAGGCGCCCGCGCGTCGCGCACCAGTCCGTCGATCTCCAGCCCATAGCTGCGCTGTGCCTCGAAGGCGCCCCTCAGGTCTGAGCGCGCGAGCAGCTCGGCGAGGCGGTAGCCCTCCTTGCGGGGTGGCAAGCTGCCCTTGCGAACGGCCAGCACCATCGGCGTACCGACGGTGGCCAGGCTCATGTAGGTCATCTTCAGGCGCTCCGGCGTGACGATGGCATCGGCGTAGCACAGGGCTTCGCCACTGGCGATGCGTGCCCAGAGTTGCCGGCGTGACATCGGCAGCAGCTCGTGCCGCCACTGCGGCAGCTCGCTTGCAAGCCGAGCGATGAGGCGGTCCGTCACACCGTCACCGAGCGCGTCCACGCTGCGGGCCGGTCCTCCGGGCGGATCCACATGGAAAGGCGGCCCATCAACCACGGCCCAGCGCACGGTGTCGGCCGTCGCCAGAGCGGAAGTCGCCAGAAGGAGCAGGGCGAACAGGGCGCAGTGCCCGCTGCCAGGACGCGAAGACATGGCTGCGATGCGACCACAGCGAAGGGCAGTTCACCATGCGGGGAAGCCTGGGGCCCTGCCGTGGGTCGGATCACTCGGCAGGGCCTGAGGACCGACCCGAAGCCCCCCTAGCCGATCAAGCCTCGATGACGCAGCGCCTGCTGCAATGCCGGCGCCCCCACGAAGCGCTCGGCCTGCCAGCCGCAGGCGCGCGCGGCCTCGATATTGGCGGCGTTGTCGTCGATGAGCAGGCAGTCGGACGGGGCGTGCTCGAAGCGTTGCGCAGCGAGCGCAAAGATCGCCGGATCGGGTTTGCCCAACTGAACACGGCTGGAGAACACGCCCGATTCAAACCAGACGTGCAGGGGGTTCTGCCGCTCCAGGCCTTCGGCCAGAGAACCCGGCATGTTCGACAGGTAACTCAAGGGCACGCCGCGCTCACGCAACTGCAGCAGCAGGGCCAGCACCGGCGCCTGCGGCTGCAGCTCGGCTTTCACGCAGGCCATCAGTCGGCGCAACTCTTCCACCGACCAACCGGTGCGCCGATGGATGCGAGCCAATACCTCCTGCTCGTCGATGTGGCCGAGATCGAACTGCCCCCAGTCGCCGCCATAGTCCTGGAAACAATCGCGGACGCTGTGACGCAACTGCTCCGCCGTGCGTGCCCGGTGCGGCATGGCGCGAGCCACCACCAGCGCCGGCCGCCAGCGGAACAGGACTGCCCCAAAGTCGAAGACGACGCGAAGGCTCATCGCAGATGGGCCGTAACGGCAAAGTCGAAGACGACGCGAAGGCTCATCGCAGATGGGCCGTAACGGCAAAGTCGAAGACGACGCGGAGGCTCATCGCAGATGGGCCCTAGCGGCAAAGTCGAAGACGACGCGGAGGCTCATCGCAGATGGGCCCCAGCGGCAAAGTCGAAGACGACGCGCGAACTCAAACTTCCCTCTCCGCGGCAAAGTCGAAGACGACGCGGAGGCTCATTCATGTCCTCAACCAGGCGAGTGCGGCAGCCGTCGATCCGTCCAGGCCTGAGGCATCGCCGCTTTCCAACCGCGGCAACAGCGCGTTGCACAGCTGCTTGCCCAGCTCCACGCCCCACTGGTCGAAGCTGTTGATGCCCCAGATGGCGCCGCTGACGAACACGCGCTGCTCGTAGAGCGCGATGAGTGCGCCCAAGGTGCGCGGGTTCAGCTCGTCAAGCAGGATCAGCGTGGAAGGCCGGTTGCCGGGGAAGCTGCGATGGCGTGCCAGCGCTTCAGCCGCCAGGGCCGGGTTGGCGGTCGGGGGCTTCTCGGCGAGGGCCTCGTCGAAGCGCTTGCCTTGCATCAGGGCCTGCGCCTGCGCCAGGCAGTTCGCGAGCAGCTTGCGGTGTTGCTCCTTCAGCAGGCCGGCCAAGGCACCCTGCGGCGCGAAGCCATAGCGGGGCTTGCGCACGGCCAGGAACTCCACCGGCACCACATCCGTGCCCTGGTGAAGCATCTGGAAATAGGCGTGCTGGCCGTTGGTGCCGGCCTCGCCCCAGACCACCGGTGACGTGGCGTAGGCCAGAGGTTCGCCGTCCATGTCCACGCACTTGCCGTTGCTTTCCATCTCCAGCTGCTGCAGGTAGGCAGGAAAGCGGCGCAGGCCCTGGTGGTAGGGCGCGATCGAGCGGCTGCTGAAGCCCAGGGCATTGCGGTACCAGACGTCGAGCAGACCCAGCTGCAGGGGCAGGTTGGCTTCGGGCACGGCAGTGGCGAAGTGCCGGTCCAGTTCATGCGCACCGGCGAGGAACTCGCGGAAGGCCTGGCTGCCGACGGCGATGGCCAGCGGCAGGCCGATCACCGACCAGATCGAGTAGCGCCCACCCACCCAGTCCCAGAAGCCGAAGGTGTTGCGGATCCCGAAGGCCGCGGCCTTGTCGCGCGCGCTGCTGGTGGCGGCGAAGTGGCGCGCAATGTCGGTGCCTCCCTGCGCTGCGAACCAGGCCTTGGCGGCCTCGGCATTGGCCAAGGTCTCCTGTGTGGTGAAGGTCTTGCTGGCGACGATGAAGAGCGTGGTCTTCGCGTCCAGCTGCGGAAGCACGGCGGCCAGATCGTGGCCATCGACGTTGGAGACGAAGTGCAGGCGCAGGCCGGACTTCACGAAGGGCTGCAGTGCCTGCACGGCCATGGCGGGGCCGAGGTCGGAGCCGCCGATGCCGATGTGCACGATGTCGGTGAAGGCATCGGCGCGCACCTGTTCGGCGAAGGCCAGCATGGCGTCCAGCGCGGCCTGCACTTCGCCCCCGAACAGCGCGGCGCCAGACCCATCGTGCGGTGCGCGCAATGCGCTGTGCAACACCGCGCGACCCTCGGTCGCGTTGATGGGCGCGCCGCTCAACATGGCGTCGCGCCGCTCCAACACGCCGGATTGCGCGGCCAAGCTCAGCAGCACGTCGCGCGTGGCGTCGTCCCAGAGGTTCTTCGACAGATCCACGCGCAGGCCAGCAGCCTCCAGCGTGTAGCGTTGGGCACGGGCGGGGTCGCTGGCGAAGAGTGAGTCCAGCCGCAGCGCGCGCGGCAGCGCCAGCATCTGGCCCCAGGCGGGCGTTCGGTCGCAACGCGTCATCGCTGAGCCTCGATCAGCTTCTCCAGCTTCACGGCGTCGGCCGCAAACAGGCGAATGCCCTCAGCCAGCTTCTCCGTGGCCATGGCGTCCTCATTCAGCGCGTAGCGGAAGGCGGCTTCGTCGAATCGGACAGCCGGAGTCTCGGGGGCTTGCGCCGGGTCGAGCACGCGCTCCAGCGGTGCCTCCAACTGCTGGAGCTGCGCCAGCAGGTCGGGGCTGATGGTGAGCAGATCGCAACCGGCCAGGGCCTGGATCTGACCAACGTTGCGGAAGCTCGCGCCCATCACCTCGGTGGCGATGCCGTGACGCTTGAAGTAGCCGTAGATGCCGCGCACCGAGCGCACGCCGGGGTCGTTGGCGCCGGCCATGGCTGCTTCGTCCCAGCTGCTGCCGGCCGCCTTCTTGTACCAGTCGTAGATGCGGCCGACGAAGGGCGAGATGAGTGTGATGCCGGCATTGCCGCAGGCCACCGCCTGGCAGAACGCGAAGAGCAGCGTGAGGTTGCAGTGGATGCCTTCTCGCTCCAGCTTGGCTGCGGCCTGGATGCCTTCCCAGGTGGAAGCAATCTTGATCAGCACGCGATCGCGGCCCACGCCTTCGCGCTCGTAGAGCGCCACCAGGCGGCGCGCGCGCGCCAAGGTGGCCTCACGGTCGAAGGACAGGCGGGCATCCACTTCGGTGCTGACACGACCAGGGATGTGCTTGAGGATCTCCAGGCCGAAGCGCACCAGCACGCGGTCGACGATGGCGTCCATGGGCTCGCCCGCATGCACCTTCACCACCTCGGCGAGCAGCGGCGCGTACTCCGTCTGCTGAACGGCCTTGAGGATGAGAGAGGGGTTGGTGGTCGCGTCGCGCGGGGCGAACTGCGCAAGCTGCAGGAAGTTGCCGGTGTCGGCAACGACGGTGGTGAAGGCCTTGAGCTGTTGGAGCTGGTTCATGGGCAGGAGGTTCGGTGCGAGGAGAGCTGGCCAGAGGATCGGAGCGGCGGCCGGATTGTCCGCGTTGACCGGCCGAAGAAACCGGGGCATGATCCGGACCGTAACTTAATTACATCCGAAGTTCGACGCGATGTCATTCGATCTGGTTTTCTTTGGCGGCACCGGCGACCTCACCTGGCGCAAGCTGATGCCCGCGCTCTTTCAGGCCTATCGCCACGGCAAGCTGCCGGGTGGCGGGCGCATCCTCGCCGTGGCGCGAGATGAGCAAAGTGACGAGAAGTACCGCGCCTGGCTGAAGGATCGCTTCCAGGATGTCGAAGGCGCGAAGCGCCCGAGCGACGAGGAGTTCGAGCGCTTCGCCGCCCAGGTGTTCTACCGCCGCATGGATCTCAGTCAGGGCGAGCATTACGCCAAGCTCAAGGAGTGGCTGGCCACCCGCGAAGGCGGCCCCGCGGATACCGTGGTCTTCTACCTGGCCACCAGCCCGCACCTGTTCACGCAGGTCTGCGAGCAACTCGGCGCTGCGGGCCTGAACCACCCCAAGGTGCGCGTGGTGCTGGAAAAGCCGCTCGGCCACGACCTCGCCAGCAGCCAGCACATCAACCGCGTGGTGCGCTCGGTGTTCGAAGAGCAGCAGGCATTTCGCATCGACCACTACCTGGGCAAGCCCTCGGTGCAGAACCTCATGGCGCTGCGCTTCGGCAATGCCTTCTTCGAGCCGCTGTGGCGGCGCGAGAGCATCGCCAACATCCAAATCACGCTGGCTGAAAGTCTGGGCGTAGGCACGCGCGGGCCGTTCTACGACGGCACGGGCGCGTTGCGCGACATGATCCAGAACCATGCGCTGCAGCTGCTCACCATGCTGGCCATGGAGCCCCCAGCGACCAACGACGCCGATGCCATCCGCGATGAGAAGCTCAAGGTGCTGCGCGCGCTCAAGCCCTTCACGCCGGAGAGCGTGGCGCGCGACGTGGTGCGCGGCCAGTACCGCGCCGGCAACGTCAACGGTCAGGCCGTTCCCGGCTACCTGGAGGAGCAGAAGGTGCCGGCTGAGAGCCGCTGCGAAACTTTCGTGGCGCTGCGCACCGAGATCCAGAACTGGCGCTGGGCCGGCGTGCCCTTTTACCTGCGCACCGGCAAGCGACTGGCCGCGCGCGATGCGCAGATCGTCGTCAACTTCCGCCAAGTGCCGCATGCCATCTTCCCCGGCCCGCAGCGCGCCAACCGCCTGATCATCAAGCTGCAACCCGAGGATGGCCTGGAGCTGGAGTTGCTGGCTGCCAAGGGCGGCGCGCACGGGGAGGCCTTGGCCCCAGTGAAGCTCGACCTGGACTTCGACAAGGCTTTCAGTGGCAGCGCCCGTGTGGGCGCCTATGAGCGCCTGTTGCTCGACGCCATCGCCGGCAAGCTCAACCTCTTCGTTCGCAGCGACGAACAGGAGCAGGCGTGGCGCTGGGTCGAGCCCATCCTCCATGCCTGGTCCACGAGCACCGAGCCGCCACGGCCTTACAACGCCGGCAGCTGGGGCCCGGCCGCCGCCAGCGCCATGGTGGCGCGTGATGGCTTCACCTGGCCGGAGGAAGTGTGAAACCCATGTCCCCGCTGCTCGAACGCATCAAGGCGGCGCTGCCTGCGCTGCCGCCGGCTGAACAGCGCGTGGCCAAGTTGCTGTTGGCCGACGCGCGCGCCTTTGCCACCTTGCCAGTCAGCGAACTGGCCGAACGCAGCGAGGTGAGCAAGCCGACGGTGGTGCGTTTTTGCCGCAGCGTGGGCTACGACGGGCTGGCGGACTTCAAGCTCAAGCTGGCCGGCAGCGTGAACGAAGGGGTGCCCTTCGTGCACCGCGCGGTGGAGGAGGACGACAAACCTGGCGACCTGCTCGTGAAGGTGGTGGACAACGCCGTGGCCGCCTTGCTGCACTTCCGCAACGACGCCAGCAGCCATGCCTTCGAGCGCGCTATCACCCAGCTGACGCTGGCGGGCCAGAACGGCAAGCGCATCGAGTTCTACGGGGTCGGCAACTCGGGCATCGTGGCGCAGGATGCGCATCACAAATTCTTCCGCCTCGGTGTGCACTCGAACTGGTGCAGCGATGGGCATGTGATCCTGATGGCCGCCACCATGCTGGGTCCGGGCGACTGTGCGGTGATCTTCAGCAACAGCGGCCGCAGCCGCGACTGCCTGGACGCCGCGGAGATCGCCCGCAAGAAGGGCGCGACCTGCATCATCCTCACCTCGAGCGGTTCACCGCTGGCGCAGATCGGGCAGTCGCCCGGCCAATTGCTGTTGGCCATCGACCACCCGGAAGACTTCGAGCGCTACAGCCCGATGGTGTCGCGCCTGCTGCAGCTCATCGCCGTGGACGTGCTCACCACCGGCGTGGCGCTCAAGATGGGTGAGCGCCTTCGCCCGGTGCTGCAGGAAATCAAGAAAAACCTGCGCAGCAAGCGCTACGCGAGCTAAGGCTCAAGCGACTGCGGACGGCCAGAGCAACTCTTCGACGCCGTACAGCCTGGCCAGCTCGCGCAGCTTGGCCGGCGCGCCCTCGATGCGCAGCTTCAGGCCATGTTCGGCGCACAGGCGGGCACTGCTCAGCAGCAGACTGAGCGCCGACGAGTCGAAGGCTTGCAACTCAGCCAGATTGACCGGCAGCTCATGACCGGCATGGGCGGTGAGGCTGGCCGCCTCGGCCTGCAGGCAGCGCTGCAAGTCCTGCCAAACCGCCCCGGCGCTGCTCATTTGCACCGTGGCGGGCAGGCGCAACTGGGAGTCGGTGACCATCAGCTCTTGCCAGGCGCTGCTGCCTTGGCGTTGCGTTCGGTCAGGCTCTTGATCAGGCCATCGAGGCCATTGGCGCTGATCTCCTGGGCGAAGCTGCTGCGGTATTGATCGCCCAGCCAGATGCCCAGCACGTTCATGTCGTAGATGCGCCAGACCGCGCCGTCTTTCTCGAGTCGGTAGTCGAGCTGAATCGGGTCGCCCTTGCCGCGCACCTGGGTGCGAACCACCACCTCGGTTTCCTCGGGGGCGAAGCGGGTCGGCTTGAACGCAAGTTGGTGGTCCTTGACCTGGCTGAGCGCGCCGGCATAGGTGCGCATGAGCAGGGTGCGGAATTCCTTCTGGAGCTTCTCCTGCTGCTCCGGCGTGGCTTGGCGCCAATGACGCCCCACAGCCGAAGCCGTGATGCGCTTGAAGTTCACATGCGGCATGACCTTGGTGTCGACCAGGGCCTGAATCTTGGCCATGTCGCCGGCCTGGATGGCTTTGTCGGCCTTCACGGCTTCCAGGGTCTCCAGCGAAAGACCTTTGATCAGCGCGTCAGGCGACGAGGCATCGACCGCCAACGCGGGCAGCGCAGCCAACGAGACCAGGGTGCCCAAAGCCCAGCGGCGGGCAATCGAAACAAGTTTCATGGTGTTCTTCAGGAACCCGGAATCGGGCAGGCGAGAAACGGCGGCAGCGCCGAGACGGTGGACAGCGCGCCTCACTTGCCAGATGCCGAGGCAGCCGGCTCGGGCGCAACGATTTCGAAACCCTCATCGTCCTCGGCCTTGCGTGCCTTTGCACTGCGGCGCTGCAAGTAGGCGTCTCGGAAGAAGGTGTATTTGTCGAGCGCGATGCCTGAGACGATCTTCTCGGCACTCAATACGCTGGCACGCGTGCTGACGGCCTCCAGCATCACCGCACCGGCCTTTTCGCCATCGCCGGACACAAAGCTGGTCAGTGACAGGGAGCGGGTGAGCGGTAGCACGGCGGCATCGCGTGCGCTGGACGGGCCCAGCACGGGCAACACCACGTAGGGGCCTAGGCCGACACCCCAGGCTCCTAGCGTCTGGCCAAGGTCCTGGCTGCGCTTCTCAAGCCCGAAATGGCTGCTCACGTCGAACAGACCACCCAGGCCCAATGTGGTGTTCCAGGCCACGCGGGCACCTTGTTCCAGGCCGCGCTGAACCTGACCCTGCAGCAGCCAGCTCAAGGCCGACCACGCATCGGACAGATTGCCAAAGACGTTGCCGACCGCCTCGCGCACCGGCGCCGGCACGACGCTTTGGTAGGCCTCGGCCATCGGCTTCAAGGCGTGCCGATCCAAGGACTCGTTGAAGGCGAAGGTGCGGCGGTTGAATCGTTCGAGCGGATCTTGCGGGTGCGGCTCGCCAGCCGGCGCCTTCACGCTGGCGCAGGCCGACAGCAGAAGGGCCAGCGCCAGCGGCGCCACACCCGCCCGTCGCGAACTCACGGCTGCTTCTCCGCCGAGCCGCCGTCGGCGGCCTTGTTGTAGAGGAACTGGCCGATCAGGTTCTCCAGCACCACCGCCGATTGCGTCTGGCGGATCTGGTCTCCGGCGCCGAGGTTGCGCTCGTCGGCGCCAGGCTCCAAGCCGATGTACTGGTCGCCCAGCAAACCCGCGGTGAGGATCTTGGCCGAGGTGTCACGCGGGAACTGATAGCTGCGCTCCACCTCCAGCTTCACCAGCCCCTGATAGGTGTTGGCGTCCAGGCTGATCGACACCACGCGCCCCACGGTGACGCCGGCCGTACGAACCGGAGCGCGCACCTTCAAACCGCCGATGTTGTCGAACTTGGCGACGAGTTGGTAGGTGTCACCACCACCGGCGCTGCCCAGGTTGGCGGCTTTCAACGCGAGGAAGAGCAGACCCAGCAGGCCGAGCAGCACGAAAAGGCCGACCATCACTTCAATGCTTTTTTTCGGCATGGCGTCAGGGGGTGGAGAACATCAAGGCGGTGAGGATGAAGTCCATCCCCAGCACCCAAAGGGAAGCAATGACCACGGTGCGCGTGGTCGCATAAGCCACGCCCTCGGGCGTGGCTTCGGTTTCGTGGCCTTGGTAGAGCGCCACCACCGTGCAGATGACGCCGAACACCGAAGCCTTGACCAGTCCGTTGCCGACGTCACGCCAGACATCGACCCGCGTCTGCATGATCGACCAGAAGTTGCCTGCATCCACACCGATGAGCAACACCGCCACCACGTAAGCGCCGAGGATGCCCACGGCCGAGAACAGGATGGCCAGCAAGGGCATAGAGACGATGCCGCCGATCAGGCGAGGTGCCAGCACACGTTGCTTGGGATCGATGGCCATCAGCTCCATCGCCGCAAGTTGCTCACCGGCCTTCATCAAGCCAATCTCAGCCGTGAGCGAGGTGCCGGCGCGGCCAGCAAACAGCAAAGCGGTGACCACAGGTCCGAGCTCACGCACCAAGGCCAGGTTCACGATCAGGCCCAGGCTCTCGGCTGCACCGTAGGTGACCAGGGCGTAATACATCTGCAGTGCAAGCACGAATCCCACCGCCAGTCCTGAGGCCATGATGATGACCAACGAGCGGTTGCCAATGGCGTGGATCTGCGCCACCACCAAACCGAAGCGGCGCAGGGATGCTGGTGCTGCACGAAGCAGGTCGAAGAAGAAGAAAGCTGCATGGCCCCAGCCGCGCAGCTGCTCCAGCGTGCCGGCGCCCAGCCTCGCCAGGCCATTGAGCAAGGCGGCGGTCATGCGGCGCTGCCCAGGAAGTCTTGCTGCATGCTCGCTGCCGGGTAGTGGAACTTGACCGGCCCGTCTGGCTCGCCGCGCACGAACTGGCGGGTCTCCGGGTCGCTCGAAGCCATCAGCTCGGCCGGGGTGCCCTGCGCCACGATGCGCCCGCCATTGGCCAACAGCACCACGTGGTCGGAAATGGCCATGCACTCGGGCACGTCGTGGCTCACCACCAGCGAAGTGGAGCCTGTGACGTCATTGAGGGTGCGGATGAGTTTGGCTGCCACCCCCATGCTGATCAGGTCCAGGCCGGCGAAAGGCTCGTCGTACATGATGAGCTCGGGGTCGAGCGCGATGGCGCGAGCAAGCGCAATGCGCCGCGCCATGCCGCCCGAGACTTCCGAGATGCGAAGCTGCGCCGCGCCGCGCAAGCCCACGGCGTTGAGCTTCATCAGCACGATGTCGCGGATCATGGCCTCCGACAGATCGGTGTGCTCGCGCAGCGGAAAGGCCACGTTGTCGAACACATTGAGGTCGGTGAAGAGCGCTCCGAACTGGAACAGCATGCCCAGGCGGCGGCGGAGGCGGAACAGTTGTGCCTTGTCGCGCGTGTTGACGACCTCGCCATCGAACACCACGCGCCCGCTGTTGGCCGCGTACACGCCACCGATGAGGCGCATCAGCGTGGTCTTGCCGCAGCCCGATCCACCCAGGATGGCCGTGACCTTGCCGCGCGGAAACTTCAGCGAGATGTCGGACAGGATGAGCCGGCTGGCGTCGTAGCCGAAGCTGACCTTGTCGATCTCGATCAGGGTGTCAGAGCTCAAGCGCAGCAGACGGGTGGGCAAAAAGGGCCGCGATGATAAGTGAAAACCCGATGACGGTGCCTGAAGTCACGAACGCCCGGCAAGCCGGGCGTTCGCCTCAGGTCCAACCAACGATCAGCGGTCGATCACTTCACGCCAATTGGCACGGCGGGGCGTGGTGGCGGTGCCGGTGGGTTGCTTGATCTCACGGTACTTGATCACCTTTGAGGCAATCGACGGCACAGGCAGCACGCCTCGGCCCACCGCATTGATACCAGCCACCATCGAATCGCCCAGGTAGTCCGCCAAGGTCGCACCGGTGGCGATGTCAAAGTAGTACACCCAGGCATGGCCCTGGCTGCCTTCGTCGCATCCAGCAATCGACTTCGGCACGTTGGAGGCAGCGACCAAGGTGCTGCCGAACAGCACCATCGGCACATTGATGCGCTCGCCGGTGTCCGGCAGGTCGGCGACCCAGCCCGCCTTGTTCGCCCATTCCACCGACATGGCGGTGCCCTGTCGCACGGCGCCGTCCGTGACCAGGGTCTGCGGTACCAGTTTGCCGCTGGCGCGGACATCGCCCCAACCAGCTCCCAGGTCGTCCTTGATGGCATAGACCGACTGCACTTCCGTGTTGGTCAGATCGCTCTTGCCCACCATGCGGCCGGTGCCAATCCCGACGATGGCAGTCTCGACATTGCCGACACGCATCATGCCGAGGACGGGTGGCACGGTCACCGGTTGAGCAACGCCATCCTTCTTCAACTCCGCCAGCTTGACGACCTTGGTGGGTCCCAGCAAGCCGTCCGGGTCGAAACGCCAGACGTTGCCCAGGTTGTCGCCCGCGTAATAGCGCTTGGCGGTGGCGTCGGTGTTGCCGTCATCGATCCAAGGCGCGATCGGCCCGAGTCCTGACGGCGTTGCGGCCGTGCCGGCGCCGGTCGAGATGCTCTCGAGCACCGCGCCAGTGATGGCATCCAGCATGAACAACCGCCCCTGACCATCGCCGACGTTGTTGAAGCCGGACGGCACCACGACCACCCACTTGCCATTGGAGCGTTTGGCGATGACGGGTTTGGCGAAGGTGTTGCCCAGGTTGCTATTCGTGAACTCCCACAGCAGCTTGGGAGCCAGCGGCTGGGTCACGTCAAGCGCCACATAGGAGCGGCCGCCCGCGCCCATGCCGGTGACGAGGATGGTGCGCCAGGCGGCACCGTCATAGACGTCCTCGGTAGCCGGCGGACCGTCCACGAAGAACTCGTGCTTGCTGCCGTAGTTCTTGTCAGCCAGCACCCACAGGCGAGAGCGAAGCTCCGTCGGAATGAAGGCCCAGCGTTCCACGCCGGTGAGGGCATCGAAGGCGTGCAGCATGCCGCTGTTGCTGCCGACGTACACCACCTGCGCACGCGTCGCACGCGAGGTCGTCACATAGGCGGCATAGCCTGCATCCTTGAAGGCAGCGCCGTGCTTGCCATCGAAAGTAGGGGCGGAACCCACGATGTCGCCCAGCTTGCTCTCAGCAGCCCGGGTGCGGAAGTAGTCGAACTCTTGGCCCCGCAGGTAGTTCACCAGGTTGTTCGCGGTGTCGCAGGCGGTGCGATCGGCAGCCCCCAGGCCCATGTAGTGCGACATGCTGGCGCAGCGCCCCTGGAACTGAGCGGTCTGGCCGTCAGCGGTCAGGTTGGCGATGGTGAAGTCGCGCAGCAGACCACCGTGGGCATACAAGATCTTGCGATCCGCGGCCACGGGCAGCATGGCCGCCGCGCTCCAGCTGGCCGTGTCCATCTTCGGTTCGAAGGTATTGGGATCGATGGTGTGGGCCTTCAGGTCACCGTGCCAACTGCCGGAGGTGAAACTGGCGATGAAGAAGCTGTTGTCACCCGCCACCGGCTGCGTCGTACTGGTGGCACCGGCGGCGCCGCGACCCACAACCTTTTCAATGTCAGCAAGCGCCTTCTTCAGGCCATCGGCCACGCCACTGGCATCCGACGCATTGAAGAACGTGCCACGGCCATTGACAGCGGCATGCCACAGGTCGTCCATGCGCGATGCATTGTTGGTCGGAGCGGGCCACAACTTGGTGCCTGCCACGAGCCCCGGGTAATCTGAGCTCTGGCCTGCCTTTTCGCAGCCCGTTTCATAGCCGGTGCAGAACTTCAGTGACCCCATCTGCCCCAGGCTCATGGTGAAGGTGGTCAGGTGCTGGTGCTTGGCGGTGTCTCGGCTGCCCTGCACCACCGGCACATCATTGGGGCACACGTCCTTGCCTTCGGAGCCGGTGCAGTTGTTCAGGGCAGCGTCTCGCAGGTCGGTGTCGTAGTAGTAGATCGCCACGTCAGCCAGGGTGTCAGAGGCACCGCCGGTGCCGGCATCACTGGTGTCCCGCATCGGGCGCGCCACCGAGCCGTCACGCTGTCCCACCAGAGCGCCGTTCAGCGCATAGGGGCCAAAGGTCGCCGTCTCGACATTGTTGTTCCAGGCGCCATCAGACGCCAAGATCATGAAATTCTTCTGGCAGGAGTACTGCACCGGGTCGTAATCCTGCGACTGCGCCTTGTTGGCGAAGTAGCGCCCTGTCAGCGACAGGGCGCCGCGCAAAGGCGTGTAGCCGGATGCCGGCGTGGCATGCAGGGCGTCGTAGAACTTGGAGCGTTGCCCGCCCGCACCGGACTCGAAGTCACGGATGTGCAACCACTTGGTGCCGCTCTCCTTGGCCTCCGTGGTGTTGATGCGCGCGTAGCCCACGCGGAAAGAGGAGTCGATGCCCAGGAAGGCCTGCGCCGTGACGGTGCGCATCATCTTCAGGCGGTTGCCGTAGTAATGCCACCAGTTCGCGAAGTGCTGCGCGCTGCCGTCGGTGGGACGCATGACCTTGCGATCAAAGACGTTGACGCCCGGCGCCACACCCACGCGGCTGTTGCATTCCTTGTAGAAGTCCGTGTTGGTGATGACCGCCCCGGTGGAGGTGTAGGTCCAGCCCAGCCTGGGTTGCGCACCTTTGTAGGTGAAATAGACGAAGTGCGGCCAGCCTCGACCCACCTTGGCGCTGGTTCCCGTGTTGTCGGCACCCGAACGATCGACGAAGGCGATCTTCAATGCACCCGTGGTGGCATTCCAGGACTCCACCGTGCCGATCATCCAACGCGTGGGTGTGCTGCCGTTGTACACCGTGACCGGCTCACCCACAACGTACCAGTTGTTCTGCCGCCCGCCGTCGCTCACCGTGAGGGTCAGCGACCCGGCAGAAACGAGGCCGGTGTTGTCTTCCGCGAGGTTACGGATGTTCTGCAGGGTGTCGCCTGCGTTGAATGCCGAGGAGATGGCGCCGTTCCCACGTGACGATCCGTCGTGGTTCACGGCCGGGGTGTAGTTGCCCATGTCCTGGTATCCGAGGCCATTGCACTGAGCCGTTCGCACGGAGTACTTGTCGATACCGCGGTTGGCATCCTCAGGCAAGTAGATCTCGGCCATGCTGCCTGAGTCGTCGATGACGAACATCAGATTGGGCTTCACCGGCGTGCCAAAGGAGACCAGCAGCGGTTCCTTTGCAATGTCAGTCAGAGCCGCTTGCGACAAGGGAGCCAATAGCGCTGCAAACACAAGCCCGAGCGCACGGCATGCGGGCGTGAAGCGCTGGAGGGGGGTGCTCATGGGGTTCTCCTTCGCGGGCGCAAGCGCCAGGGGCATCAATTGAAGTTGATGAGGGTCTCGGTGAAGGTGACCGTGCCCCGCGCTCCCTGCGCGCGCACGGTGACTCGGTAGTACGGCCCTGCAGGCGGGCCTGGCATGCCGGCGGGGCATGAGGCCCTGCCTCCAGTGCAGCGCACGAGGGCTTCGCCGTCGGTCAACGGCGTGGCACAGCTGTTGGCACCGCCGACTGCACCAGGCTGGACGCAAAGACGATGGGCCACGTAACGCACCACGACGCCGCTGTAGGTCACAGGGTCGGAAGCCGTGAGGCAGTTGGCATGGCCGTAGCTCACGCCATCCACCTTGCAATCGTCGTTGTCCCAATTCACCCGGACCAGTTGGTCACCCATCGCCGCCGCGCCTTTGCCGGTGGCGTCGAGCGTGGGCATGGCCGACGCGTAGTAACCGCTGCCGCCGATGTCGGCGTCCAGCCCGGTCGGAGACGCCTGCAAGCGCGCGCGCAGCCAGGCCACGGCATCCTCGGTACCCCGGCTGGCGGCCACCAGCGTGCTTTGCTTCTGTGACACATTGCCAAGCGCCAGCACACCGGTGTCCACCGAACGGACCAGGGCCACGGCGCCTAGGGTCATGGCCACCAGGGCCAGCAGCGCGAAGATCAACGACAGACCGCGCTGCGACATGCCCTTCAGGCGCTGCCCCTGGGCGAGCAAATCGGCGTTCATCAAGGAAGACATGTGCCCATTCATGGTGAGGTCTCGCATGGATTGGCGGTGGCTCATGGACCGGAGGCCGGGGGCGGAGCGGCAGCAAGGTTGCCGGAGCGGAAGCGCTGGTTGCGCAAGGGCACCACGGTGTCGAACACCCGGTAGCGGTAGTGTTCCCAGTCGTCGGACACACGGTCCACGCGCAGTTCAACGCACTTGGAGGATCCACAGTCGGTGGTGCCGGCCACCGTGGCCGCACTGCCTACATCCCAGAGCGGATTGGCGCTGGTGACCTTGTCCTTTTCGTACTGCCCGCTGCGCGCCACCACGGCCATGCGCACCGCCAGCACGTTCTGCCAGCCGTCCACGGAGTTGGGCGTGGTGTAGTCGTAGGTGTCGACCGCCCCATCGGCATCGGTGTCACGACCGTACATGGCTTTGAGCAAGACCACCTGACCCTGCACCTCGGTGACATCCCGCGTCAGCGTCGCGGTATTGAGCACCGACTGCATCAGGCGCTGATTGCCATCCACGAAATACTGGCGGTCGCTGATGCGGCCAAGGTTCACCAAGAAGGTGCCCGCACGTCCGGCGCCTGGTCCGACCGAGGTCACCATCGGACGCCCGGGAGCGTTCCAGCGCGTCGGCTCATCAAGGCGCGGTACGCGGAAGGGGTTGGCCGCACTGTTCACCGGGGCGTTCACCTCGAACAGCTCGCAGTTGTTCTCGGGGAGGCCCGCGTCTACCGGCGTCACCGCCACCACCAGGTCGCCCTGTTGATAGGTCAGGTTGTTGGCGACCCCGTAATACTGGTCGCCAGGCTCGTAGCCGGGATCGATGGCCGAGCCGGTGTCGCTTTGCACGCGCACCGGAACGGTGAAGCCGTCGGTGCTGCCGCTGTCCGGGTCGATGCCCTTGGCGCTGCTGATGACGCGGACCGTGTCGCTGCCCCCATTGGCGCCTTCGGTGATGAAAACAGGCGCGAGCCTGGGCGGCAGCGCGGCCACCGGATTGCCGTTGAAGGTGGCCACCAGGTTGCAGCCTACGGCGGCTGACTCGCTGGCAAAGCCGTAGCCGCTCGACTCCACATAACGGCGCACGCTGAATAGAGAGAGGTTGCCGGCGATCTGCGCGTCAGTGCCCGACGTGGTGCCGCGCCGGTTGCCCTCGGCAGCACTCAGCACCGAAGCGATGACCAGGGTGCACAGCAAGCCGATGAGCATGCCGATCATCAGCTCAATGAGGGAAAAGCCGGCTTGTCGCATGGTGGGGGTGCCAAGGGCGTTCATCGCGTCACCGAGCTGAGCATTTCGTAGCGGTGTTCTCCCGACTCCGGCAAGGTCCAGGTGATGGTGACGATCACCTGATCGCGATTGGCCGGGTCGTAGGCCACCGTGCCCGTGCCTTTGGGCAGCGTGGCCTTCAGCTTGTTCTGCCAGTCGGCACAGGGCGCATGGGCAGCGCAGGAGGCACCAACGTACTGGCCCAGGTTGGCCTGACTGTCGGCCCACATATGGCCCAGCACTTCGTTGGCCAGCAACGCGGCATCGGCCCGGACCTTGGCGCCGGTCTGTGCCTTGGTCATCGAAGCCTGCAGGCCCACCAAGCCAAGTACGCCCACGGCGAAGATGAGGAAACCGATCAAGGCCTCGATGAGTGCGACGCCTTGCTGGCGACGAACGCCTTGACGGGCGGGAACACGAGCTTCAAGTCGGTGCATGACGTCCCCCTAACAGGCGCGGGTGTCGCCTGCCGCGACGGCAGGATCGCAGAGCCGTACGGCGCCTGCGCGACTGATGAGCAGGCGCAGGGGGCGGATGTCGCCACCCTTGGCGTGCGTGATGTCAATCTGAGCGATTTGATTGGCCGCGCTGACCTGTCCGAGCGAGTTGAAGGTCAACAGGTTTCCCGCTGCACCCCCTTCGTCGGCAGTGACCAGGCTCACGTCGTTGGCGC
The DNA here is from genome assembly GCA_017302655.1 of Burkholderiales bacterium. Taxonomy (GTDB): domain Bacteria; phylum Pseudomonadota; class Gammaproteobacteria; order Burkholderiales; family Burkholderiaceae_C; genus Inhella. The sequence goes on along the minus strand of JAFLDE010000017.1, from coordinate 48,354 downwards.
CATCAGCCGCAGACCACTTCTCGACGATTCGAGGGGCCGAGGTTTCCGATGGCGCTGCATCACACTGCCCCTCTGGATCCAACTTGGCAATCACCCAAGAGGGCCCCGTATCCGAGCGCACGCAGCTGCTGGTGAGGATCTTGCTCGTCGTGTCCGCGACCAGCCAGAAGCTCATGTCAGCGTTGCGGCGCAAGGCCGCTTGACGGGTTTTCTCGATCCCTCCCTTGAGGGACTCGGCTGCATTGCGGATGGCCATGTTGCGCGTCCAGTCGACGATGAGCGGCATGGACGCGGCCAAGGCGATACCGAGGATGGCCACGGCCACCATCAGCTCCACCACCGAAAAGCCGCGCGACCGGGCCATCAGCACTCGCTCCCATTGACCAGCCAGCATTCCTTGTTGACTGCAGTGCCCTTGAACTTCTCGGTGGCCTTGGTGTTGTCGGAATTCAAGGTGTAGTGGTGGCCAGCCACTGCCGTTCCCGAAAGCCCCTTGGCCCGCAGCGTGAACTGCTGAGCTCCGTCCCCGGTGATGCACTCGAACTGGAATTTCGAGCCCGCGGGCGCCTTGAACTCCTTCCAGGCAGCCGTCGAGGCGCCTGCGCAACTTCCGTCCCCAACGCCGTAGTTGCGATGGTCCTGGTAATAGGTTTCGAGCTTGATGCGGTAGTCGGACAACGCGGCCAACGCGTCCGGGATCTGGCCGCGCCGCACATAGTCCTGATAACTTGGAATGGCCACCGCCGCCAAGATGCCGACGATGGCAATGGCGATCATCAGTTCAACCAAGGTAAAGCCGGCCTGAGGCTTGCGCATGAGGAATGACTCCGTGCTCGCCGCCGCGGGTCCATTCCCGAGCGACGGGGTCATTCTGAGCGCAAGGAGGCCGGCTTGGCGCCAACTCCGTCACGGCGCGCGGTGCGCCCACGACAGCCGCCCGGCCCGTCCGGACAAGCGGCAGGCGGCTGTGACGGGAGGTATCAGCGCGGCAGCCGGCTGCTGCCCATCAGGAACTCGTCGACCGCCCGTGCGGCCTGGCGGCCTTCCCGGATGGCCCACACCACCAGACTCTGGCCGCGGCGCATGTCTCCCGCCGCAAACACCTTGGGTACATCGGTGAGGTAGCCGCCCTGCTCCTGGGTGCCGGCCTTGGCATTGCCGCGTGCGTCACGGCTCACACCGAAGGCGTCGAGCACGGTCGCCAGTGGCGCAGTGAAGCCCATGGCCAGCAATACCAGATCAGCGGGCCATTCCTTCTCGCTGCCCGGCACTTCCTTGAATTTCCCCCCCTGCCACTCCAGTTCCACAGTGGTCAGGCTCTTGATGCGACCCTTGTCCTTGCCGCTGCCGGCGTTGAAGGACTTGGTGGCAATGGCGAAGCGACGCTCACAACCTTCGTCGTGGCTGGAACTTGTGCGCAACTTCACGGGCCAGTAAGGCCAGGTCAGCGGCCGGTCCTCGACCTCAGGGGGCTGCGGCATGAGTTCGAACTGCGTGACGCTGGTGGCGCCATGACGGTTGCTGGTTCCGACGCAGTCGGAGCCGGTATCCCCACCGCCGATGACGATGACCCGCTTGCCATCGGCACGCAGCTGGCTCTTGAGTTTGTCGCCAGCGACCACCTTGTTCTGCTGCGGCAGGAACTCCATGGCGAAGTGGACGCCCTCAAGCTCACGACCAGGAACCGGCAGGTCACGCGGCTGTTCGGCACCGCCAGCCAGCAGCACGGCGTCGAATTCGCTCTTCAACTGCTCGGCGCTCACGACCTCGGTGGCGTCGTTGGTCACCTTGCAGCCCTCGGGCAGCGCGCCCACCAGCACGCCAGTGCGGAAGACCACCCCTTCGGCTTGCATCTGCGCCACGCGGCGGTCGATGTGCGACTTCTCCATCTTGAAGTCGGGAATGCCGTAGCGCAGCAGGCCTCCGATGCGGCTGTTCTTTTCGAACACCGTGACGGCATGGCCGGCGCGAGCGAGCTGCTGTGCGGCGGCCAGCCCGGCCGGGCCGGAACCCACCACGGCGACCTTCTTGCCGGTCTGCACACGGGCCGGCTGCGGCTGGACCCAACCTTCGAGCCACGCGCGGTCGATGATGGCGTGCTCGATGGACTTGATGCCCACCGCGTCGTCATTCACGTTCAGCGTGCAGGCCGCCTCGCAGGGCGCCGGACAGACGCGACCCGTGAACTCGGGGAAGTTGTTCGTGCTGTGCAGCACCTCGATCGCCGCACGCCATTGCTGGCCGTACACGAGGTCGTTGAAGTCCGGAATGATGTTGTTGACCGGGCAGCCGTTGTTGCAGAAGGGCGTGCCGCAGTCCATGCAGCGCGCCGCCTGCTGCTTGGACTGGTCCTCGCTCAGGCCGATGACGAATTCCTTGTAGTTCCTGACGCGCTGGGCCACGGGGGCGTAGCCCTCCTCCAGACGCTCGTATTCCAGGAAGCCGGTGACTTTTCCCATGATCTCGATTCCTTACTTGGCGGGGGCGCGGGTCTTGGAGGACTTGGCCTTTTGCACGACCTCGACGGTTTCCTTCGCGGCTGCCTTGACCGCAAGCTCGCCCAGCGCACGCTTGTATTCGTGCGGGAAGACCTTGACGAACTTGGCGCGGCTGTCAGCCCAGTGATCCAGCAACTGACGGGCGCGCAGGGAGCCTGTCCACTTGTGGTGGGCCTCCACCAGGCGCTTGAGGATGATCTCGTCAGGCTCCGCCTTGCCGTCGATGTGGTGCCAGCACGCAGGATCGGTGCCGGACTCCTGCTCCTCGCGCGACAGCACCCGCTCCAAGGCGACCATGCTGGTGTTGCAGCGCTTGGCGAAGCTGCCGTCCTCGTCAAACACGTAGGCCACACCGCCGCTCATGCCAGCCGCGAAGTTGCGACCTGTGCGTCCGAGCACGACGACGGTGCCCCCCGTCATGTACTCGCAGCCGTGGTCGCCGGTGCCCTCGACCACCGCCTTGGCACCCGAGAGGCGCACCGCGAAGCGCTCGCCAGCCACGCCACGGAAGAAGGCCTCGCCGCTGGTGGCGCCGTACAGCGCGGTGTTGCCAACGATGATGTTGCTGCCGGCGTCTCCCCGGAAGTCGATGGAGGGCCGCACCGCGATGCGTCCGCCCGACAGGCCCTTGCCGGCGTAGTCGTTGGCGTCGCCAATCAAGTAGAGGGTGATGCCCTTGGCCAGGAAGGCGCCAAAGCTTTGCCCGCCCGTGCCTTCCATCTGCATGAAGACGGTGTGGTCGGCCAGTCCCTCGGGCCGGCGGCGAATCAACTCCCCACTGAGCATGGCGCCCACCGAGCGGTTCAGGTTGCGCGCGTCTTCCATGAACTGCACACGCTCGCCGTTTTCGATGGCCGGCAGGCAGCGCTGGATGAGCTTGTTGTCCAGCGCCTTGGCCAGGCCGTGGTCCTGAGCCTCGACATGGAAACGCGGAACCGCGGCAGGCACCACGGGCTGGTGCAGGACGCGCGCGAAGTCCAGTCCGCGCGCCTTCCAGTGCTCGACACCCTTGCGCATGTCCAGCAATTCGCTACGACCGATCAAGTCGTCAAACCGGCGGACGCCCAACTGAGCCATCAGCACGCGCACTTCCTCAGCGATGAAGAAGAAGTAGTTGACGACGTGCTCGGGCTGGCCGCTGAACTTGGCGCGCAGCACCGGATCCTGCGTGGCCACGCCCACCGGGCAGGTGTTCAGGTGGCATTTGCGCATCATGATGCAGCCCGCCACGACCAACGGCGCGGTGGCGAAGCCAAACTCGTCAGCGCCGAGCAGGGCACCCACCACCACGTCGCGCCCGGTCTTGAGCTGCCCGTCCACTTGCACGCGGATGCGGCCGCGCAAGCGGTTCAGCACCAGGGTCTGCTGGGTCTCGGCAAGGCCGAGCTCCCAAGGCGTGCCGGCGTGCTTGATGGAGCTCCAAGGCGAGGCGCCGGTGCCGCCGTCGTGGCCGGCGATGACCACGTGATCGGCCTTGCACTTGGCCACCCCGGCGGCGATGGTGCCCACCCCCACTTCCGACACCAGCTTGACGCTGACGTCGGCGCGCGGATTCACGTTCTTCAGATCGTGGATGAGCTGCGCCAGATCCTCGATGGAATAGATGTCATGGTGCGGCGGCGGGCTGATGAGGCCCACGCCCGGCACCGAGTAGCGCAGCTTGCCGATGTAGTCGGACACCTTGCCACCGGGCAGCTGACCGCCCTCGCCAGGCTTGGCGCCTTGCGCCATCTTGATCTGGATCTGATCGGCGCTGACCAGGTACTCGGTGGTCACGCCGAAGCGGCCCGAGGCGACCTGCTTGATCTTGCTGCGCAGGCTGTCACCCGCCTTCAGCGTGTAGTCGGCCTCAACGACCTTGGCGCCGATCACCTCGCTGACCTTGGTGCCGTCCGCGATGGGGATGCCCTTGAGTTCGTTGCGATAGCGCGCCGGGTCTTCGCCACCTTCACCGGTGTTGCTCTTGCCACCGATGCGGTTCATGGCGATCGCCAGCGTCGAGTGGGCCTCGGTGCTGATCGAACCCAGCGACATGGCGCCTGTGGCGAAGCGCTTGACGATCTCAGCGGCCGGTTCGACCTCCTCCAGGGGCACCGCCTTGGCGGGGTCGAACTTGAACTCGAACAGGCCGCGCAGGGTCATGTGACGACGGCTCTGGTCGTTGATGATCTGCGCGTAGTCCTTGTAGGTCTCGAAGCTATTGGCTCGGGTGCTGTGCTGCAGCTTGGCAATCGCGTCCGGCGTCCACATATGTTCCTCGCCGCGCGTGCGCCAGGCGTACTCGCCGCCGGCGTCGAGCATGTGGGCCAGCACCGGGTCGTCGCCGAATGCGGCTTGGTGCATGCGCAACTGCTCTTCGGCCACCTCGAAGATGCCGATGCCACCGACCTGGGTCGGCGTGCCGCGGAAGTACTGGTCCACCAGCTCGCGGCGCAGACCCACCGCCTCGAAGATCTGCGCACCGCAGTAGGACATGTAGGTGCTGATGCCCATCTTCGACATGATCTTGGACAGACCCTTGCCGATGGCCTTGGTGTAGTTGTAGACCGCCTTCTCGGCGCTCAGGGCACCAGGCAGGTCCTGGTGCATGGCGACCAGGGTCTCCATCGCCAGGTAGGGGTGCACGGCCTCTGCGCCAAAGCCGGCGAGCACGGCAAAGTGGTGCACCTCGCGGGCACTGCCGGTTTCCACGACCAGGCCCACCGTGGTGCGCAGGCCGGCCCGCACCAGATGGTGGTGAATGGCCGAGAGGGCCAGCAACGCGGGGATGGCGAGCTGCGTGCGGCTGGCCTTGCGGTCGCTGATGAGAATGATGTTGTGGCCGCTCTTCTGTGCGTCCACCACCTCGGCACAGAGGCTGGCGATCTTGGCTTCAATGCCCTCCTTGCCCCAGGCCACCGGGTAGCAGATGTCCAGTTCGTAGCTCTTGAACTTGCCGTGGGTGTGCTGGGCGATGTGGCGCAGGCGTGCCATGTCGGCGAAGTCCAGCACCGGCTGGTCGACTTCCAGACGCACCGGCGGGTTGATCGCGTTGATGTCGAGCAGGTTGGGCTTGGGGCCGATGAAGCTGTTCAGCGACATCACGATGGCCTCGCGGATCGGGTCGATCGGCGGGTTCGTGACCTGGGCGAACAACTGCTTGAAGTAGTTGTAGAGCGGCTTGTTCTTGTCGCTCAGCACGGCCAGGGGCGAGTCGTTGCCCATCGAGCCGATGCCCTCCTCGCCGGTGGCGGCCATCGGGCTGAGCAGGAACTTGATGTCCTCCTGCGTGAAGCCGAAGGCCTGCTGGCGGTCAAGCAGGCTGTCTTCGAAGACGGCAGGCCCGTCTGCTTCAGGGCCTGCAACTTCAATGCTGTCCAGCTTGATGCGGACGTTTTCGATCCACTGCCGGTAGGGGCGACTGCTGGACAGCTGGGCCTTCAGTTCGTCGTCCTCGACGATGCGACCCTGTTCCAGATCGATGAGGAACATCTTGCCCGGCTGCAAGCGCCATTTCTTGACGATCTGATTCTCGGGGATGGGCAGCACACCAGACTCGGAGGCCAGCACGACGAGGTCGTCGTCGGTGACGATGAAACGTGCGGGCCGCAGGCCATTTCTGTCCAGCGTGGCTCCGATCTGCCGTCCGTCGGTGAACACCATGGCGGCCGGGCCGTCCCAGGGCTCCATCATGGCGGCGTGGTACTCATAGAAGGCACGGCGGCGCTCGTCCATCAGCTCGTGCTGCTCCCAGGCCTCCGGGATCATCATCATGGCCGCGTGTGCCAGGGGGTAGCCGGCCATGGTGAGCAGTTCGAGCGCGTTGTCGAACACGGCCGTGTCGCTCTGGCCTTCGAAGCTGATCGGGTAGAGCTTGTGCAGGTCCTCACCCAGCACCGGGGACTTCATCACCCCTTCACGGGCACGCATCCAGTTGAAGTTGCCCTTGACGGTGTTGATTTCGCCGTTGTGCGCCACCATCCGGTATGGGTGGGCCAGCGGCCATTCGGGGAAGGTGTTGGTGCTGAAGCGCTGGTGGACCAGCGCCATGGCGCTGACGGTCCGCTCATCCTGCAGGTCCAGGTAGTACGTGCCGACCTGATCGGCTAGCAGCAGGCCCTTGTAGATGATGGTGCGGCAACTCATCGAGGGGACGTAGTACTCGTGGCTGTGCGTGAGCTTGAGTGCCTGGATGGCCGAGCTGGCTGTCTTGCGTATGACGTAGAGCTTGCGCTCCAGTGCATCGGGCACGATGACGTCGGGGCCGCGACCGATGAAGATTTGCTGGATCACCGGCTCCTTCTCGCGCACGGTGGGGCTCATCGGCATCGTCCGGTCCACCGGCACATCACGCCAACCCAACACGACCTGGCCTTCGGCCTTGACGGCGCGTTCCAACTCCTGAATGCAAGCTAGGCGCGAGGCGTGTTCCTTGGGCAGGAAGATCATGCCGACGCCGTATTCGCCGGGTGGCGGCAACTGCACGCCTTGGGCTGCCATGTCGGCCCGGTACAGCGCGTCAGGCAATTGGATGAGGATGCCAGCACCGTCGCCCATCAGCTTGTCCGCGCCCACGGCGCCGCGGTGGTCGAGGTTTTCTAGGATCTTCAAGCCCTGCCGGACGATAGCGTGTGAGCGCTGACCCTTGATGTGAGCGACGAAGCCCACGCCACAGGCATCCTTTTCCAGGTCGCTTCTGTAGAGGCCATCCGCCGTCAGCTGTGTGCGCTCCTGAATGGATGCTGGGCTCAACGCAACGTGGGTGATGTCGTTGGTGGGGTGGGAAGGGCGCATGGCAGGCTCCAAGAACAACTTGACGCGAGCCTACCGCGGTGCAGCATGTATCGGCTTGGTTACTAATTGGGGTCAGAGTGGCGTTATCAGTGCCGGCCTGAGATCGCTTGATTTATTCGGGGACAGATTCATTTCGGCGAATGGGTCGGCCTGCGGCACGGGGGGCAAGCGGTCGATGGACTCGTTCGGCCAAGTGGCGCCGCCCCTCATCGCTGAGCAGCGGCCAGCCCGCGTGGACATGGCGACGCAGCAAGGCCAGCTCCTGCTCACTCAATGCTTGGGCCAGGGCTGATCGGTGGACGGCCTCGCGTTCGAAGGGAGTGTTGCCGGTAGCCCAGAAGGCAGGGTGTTCGCTGACCAGCGGGTCTCGATGAAGGCCCAGGTGATGCGCCGCACTGCACCAGCGGATGTCTTGGGGCCTTTCCACGACGCCGCTTCGCATCGCGTGCTGCTCGACATAGCGCAGGGCCAGCGTGAAGTAAGCCGGTGACTCCACCAGCGCAGTTCTGAAGCGCCCCTCCCACAGCGTGCCGGTGCGGCCATGCCTTCGGTTGAAGGCGGCCACATAGCGGCGGCCCAGGGTCTGCATGGCGCGGGCCAGCGAGGTGGCGGCCTGAGGAGTCACCAGCAGGTGCACGTGGTCGGGCATCAGCACATAGCCATGGACGCGCACCTCATGCAAACGGGTGGCCTCACGCAGTGCATCCAGGTAGGCTTGTCGGTCGAAGTCATCGACGAACACCGGCTGGCGATTGTTGCCACGCTGCAGCACATGATGCAGCGCGCCGGGGAGCACGAGGCGGGGCATTCGGGCCATGGGATCGGGCGTTCGCAAGACGCCTATGCACTCTGACCCTCATATTCTGTCTTGGCGCGGTGAATGGACGGTCCGCCGCCACCGTGCGGCGAAAGTGCCTACAGCGTAGCTTCGAACAATCGTTGCCCGGTCAATCGCTCATGCTCGCGGATGGCGAAGCGGTCCGTCATGCCGGCCAGATAGTCGGCACAGGCCTGCGCCGGATTGGAGTCACGGGGCTCGGCGATGCCGCTTCCGAGGTAATGCTCGAATAGGTCCTTGAGCACTCGCTGAGCCAACACACGCTGCGCCTCGACCTGTGGGTGCCGGTAGAGCCGCGCGAAAAGAAAGGCCTTCAGGTTCGCCAGCTCGTTTCGCATGGACTCACCGTAACCCACAAGTGCCGGGGCCTCGCGCACTTCCTGCACGCTGGCCACGCGGTGTTGGTTCAGCAGCTCACGGGTGTGCCGCAGCAAGTCGCTCACGCCGGCGTGGAGCAGTCTGCGTAGCGTGGTGTACAGCAGGACACGGGGCGCCAAATCGGAACCAATGCTCTCGCGTCGAACCGATTCGGTCAGTCGACGAAGCAAGGGCTGCTCGTCCAGGACCTCCCACCCCAAGAGACCGGAGCGAACGCCGTCGTCTACATCGTGAGCGCAGTAGGCCAACTCGTCGGCCAGATTGCAGAGCTGCGCTTCCATGCTGGGCTGCCGGCCCCGAAGAAAGCGCGCCGCGACTCCGTCTGGCTCTGCGGCCTCAAGCAGGTTGGCATTTCGACGGCTGCAGTGCTTGAGGATGCCCTCGCGCGTTTCGAAGCACAAGTTCAGACCGTTGAACGTGGCATACCTCCGCTCGAGCACGTCGACCACCCGAAGGCTCTGCAGGTTGTGTTCAAAGCCCCCGTAGGGACTCATGCATTGGTTCAGGGTGTCCTGTCCAGCGTGTCCGAACGGGGTGTGGCCCAAATCATGCGCCAAGGCGATGGCCTCTGTGAGGTCCTCGTTCAGCCGCAAGCTGCGCGCCATGGAGCGCGCCAGCTGCGCCACCTCCAACGAATGGGTGAGCCGGGTCCTGAAGAGGTCACCCTCGTGATTGAGGAACACCTGGGTCTTGTAGACCAAGCGACGAAAGGCCGAGCTGTGCACGATGCGATCGCGGTCGCGCTGATAGTCGCTGCGCTCGACGGCGGGGGCTTCCGGACACCGCCTGCCTCGCCCCTGTGCGGGGTCGCAGGCGTACGGAGCCAAACCATTGCTCATGCAGTCGGGACTGAATGGATGGCAGCCAAGACTTCTGCATCCCCCGCCTCGCGCATGGCCGCCCGGCCCCAACTGGGCAGCAGCACGTACCGGATGCCGCCGCCCTGCGCCTTCTTGTCGCCTCGCATCAAGCCGATGAAGCGATCGTCTGAAAGCACGGGCGCCTTTGCCGGCAGGCCGGCGCGGTCCAACAGGCGGTTCAATCGCACTGCGCAGTCCGCATCAAGGCCGCAGGTCGAGACGGACAGAGTTGCGGCCATGCGCATGCCCAGCGCTACCGCCTCTCCATGGAGCAGCGTCCCATAGCCGCAACCCGCCTCAAGTGCGTGGCCAAAGGTGTGTCCGAAGTTCAGGATGGCGCGCAGGCCCAGCTCCTGCTCGTCGGCCGCAACCACGGCCGCCTTGATCTCGCAGGATCGGCGCACTGCAACTCCCAACGCAGCTGGGTCGCGTGAGACCAGCGCGTCCATGTTGGCTTCCAACCAGTCAAAGAAGGCTGGGTCCGCAATGGGGCCGTACTTGATGACCTCGGCCAGCCCAGCGGCGTACTCACGGGTTGGAAGGGTCGACAAGGTGGTCAGGTCAGCCCACACCGCCATCGGCTGGTGAAAGGCACCGACGAGGTTCTTGCCTTCCGGCAGGTTGATGCCGGTCTTGCCGCCCACCGAGGAGTCGACCTGCGACAGCAGCGTGGTGGGCACCTGCACGAAGCGAACACCACGCATCCACACCGCCGCTGCGAAGCCACAGAGATCGCCCACCACCCCGCCGCCGAGCGCGAAGAGAGTGGTGCGCCGATCGGCTTGCGTGGCCGCCAGGCGCGATTGAACGGCCTGCAGGCTCAGCCAATTCTTGTGCGTCTCCCCGTCGGGAAGCACCAGCGCCTCCACCCGGCTGAAGACCGGCGCGATGGCACTGCGCAGGCGCCCAAGGTACAGGGGCGCGACGGTCTCATTGCTGACGATCAGCGCCAGGCGCCCGGGTTGTGCCAAGCTCCGTGCCTGCTCAGACCAGTCCAGCGCACCGATGTGGATCGGGTAGCTACGCGAGCCCAATTCAATGGACAAAGGCTCTTCGCGAGGGTTGGGGTCGAAGGGGGCGAGCGATGGGGGTTCGAAGTCGGCGTCTCGGCTCATCCGACCAGTTTAGGAGGCGATGCGTTCAGGCCCATATGTCCCGCCAGCTCCAACTGCATGCAAATCCAGTGCACCAGCGCCCATACCGTAGGGCGGCCGGCCTCCACCACATAGTGCGCACTCTCACGGTAGAGCGGGTCGCGCTGGGCCTGCAGTTCGCGGAGCTTTCGCAAAGCGTCAACGCCCTGAAGCAAGGGACGCTGCGTGTCGTTGCGCAGTCGCCGCGCCAACTCCTCGGGCGTGCTGCGCAAGTAGAAGCACAAACTCCCCTTGTGCAACAGTTGCCGGTTCTCCGGCCGCAGAACGATGCCCCCGCCCGTGGCGAGCACTCGAGGCCCGGCATCTTTCAGGGACTCCGCAAGGACTTCGGCCTCAACGTCCCGGAACGAAGCCTCGCCTTGCTCCGTGAAGTAGCGCTTGATCGGCATGCCAAGGCGCTGCTCGATGAGCGCATCGGTGTCCTGAGTCGGCCAGCCGTAGTGGCGGGCCAGCAGCCGCGCCACGCTGGACTTGCCGGAGCCCGGCAAGCCCACGAGGCTGAGAATCATGAGAGGTCTCAGTTCACGGTCACCGTGCGAGTGGCCGAGTAGCGGAAGCCCCCTGCGGCGCGTACCGTCACCGTCACGACCTTGGAGCCACCTGAGGCATACACGTGCGTGCGCTGCGTGGCGCTGATCGGGAAGGTTTCCACGGTGCCATCGCCCCAGTCCACCTGGTAGTCGGCCGCGGCCGGCGCACCAGCAGCTGCCTCGGCCCAGGAAATCGGCGTCATGGCAGCGGTGAGCGCGCCAGCATTCGCGAGAGAGAACTCCACTTCGTTCAGGTAGCGTACGTCGAAGCGGCCGCGGCCTGCGTTCGCTCGCGATTCACCCTCGTAATAGATCGATGCGATGGCCGCACCGCCTCGCGGGGATGTCACCGCCAGCGAGAACCCGGCATTGCCACTGCACTTGTCCTGCACCCCACGCACCGTCACGCTGTGCTCGGTGGTGACGGTGCCAAAGTCGTCAGTGCGTGTGTACATCAATGGCTTGGGAACGTTCGGTAGATCGACCAGCGGGCTCGGTGGTCGGGCACCAAAGGCTGCAACCGCCGCCGGGCGAAATGCTCCGACGTTGAGGTTATCGGTGTTGTCGATATTGCCCAGCGAGGTACCCGCGGCCATCGGGTTTCCGATGCCGTCTTCCATTCTCATCATGAAGGTCGCCGATGGCAGAGGCGTGCCTTCCGGGCAAACCGGCGTCATCCGTACATACGGATCCGCGCCTGCAGTACCGTCAAAGAAGCGATTGCGCTGCAATTGGTCGAGCGGGATCACCACACTGGGGCGCCCCCCCGTGGACGACTGGCTCAGGTAGATGACCGCCGAACGGCGGATGTGGGCGGTGCCCCGCACGCCATCGCCTGTCGCCGAGAAGACATTGGGGATCTTGTACGGCACCAAGATGTCGGTGTCGGCATTGATCGTCTGACTGCTCGGCGCTCCATCCTTGTTGGAGTCCACATAGGCGTCACCGAGGTCGACGAAGGGGTCCGTACCCAGCGTGTAGACGTTGTCTCCGTTGCGGTCGTCGAAGTCTTCGAGGCCGACCGCGTAGGCGGTCACGATGACTCGTCGGTCCTGCGGACGGCGCTCCTGCGACACCACGTTGCAACTGCAAGCTCCATTGGTGGTGCGGCAAGAACCGTTGTCAGCCGTGCACACAGCCGCGCCGGACGCAATGAAGTTCACCACTGTGCCATCCGGCACCGGGTTGGAGAACTGGTCGGCCAAGCGGACCGTGAGGATCGCGATCTCACCGTCGAAGTTGCCACCGTCGATGTTCGACTTGTCGACAGACAGGGACATCGAGCGCTGCAGGGGCAGGCCCGTCGACACGGAGAGCGTGTCGGAGAAGCTTTCCACCTGTGTGGCGCCGCCAACCGGGTAGATGGTTCGTGCGCGCACGCGAACCGGGGTCGGTACGGTGCCCGAGTTCACCTGCACAGTGACCGTGCCATCCGGGTTGGTTCGCTTCACGTAGCGCACCACGCTGAGCACGTCGCTGCCGCACAGCGCGGTGGAGCCGGGCAGGGGCGGCAGACGCGTGGTGGTGAAGCCATCGATGTTCAGGTCGCCCACGTAGGTGGTGCTGTCGAAGCAGACGTCGGCATTGCCCACGCCCTGCCCCTGCTGATCCACCAATTGGAAGGTGACACTGGCGTTCTCCTGGCGACCGTTGCCACCTTGGCCGCGCAGGGTGATCGACTTGTCAGCCGGCACCACGCTGATGAAGCGCAGGCTGCCCGTGCTCGGTGCACGCACCGTGGTCGTGCCTGTCTTCGTGTCAGTAGCGATGGCCGCCGTGATGGTCACGACGGTATCGCCGTTTTGTGCGCAACCGTTGTCTGAGAAGGTCGCCACCGCCGTGCCGTTCGGTTGGGTGATGGCCGTTCCGTTGATGGTTGCCTTGTTGACCGGGCACGAACTGGTGAAAGTGACGGTAACCGGTGCTTCGGTGTAGGGCGCTCCGTTCTGCAGCACCTGTACCGTCACGCCGGTCGTCCCGTAAGAGGTCACCGTTGGCGATCCGACATTGACCGGTGACAGCACCAGGGTGACCGGTTGCTGGCCGGAGGAAGCGAGTGCGTAGAAGTTCGTGGTTGCCGTGGCGGTCGTCGACCCGACAGTGGCGGAAGCACGCACCCGACCTGCGCCGGCGGTCACTCCAAGCGAAGTGACGGTGATCTGGGCCACGCCTTCTGAGTTCGTGAGCAGGGAGCCAGAGCTCGGATCGAACTTGATCAACTCAGCGGTTTGCTCAGCCGTGAAGGCAACGATCTCATTGGCCACGGCGACACCCGCGCGCTTGAGCACTGCACGCGCTCTCACGGGCGTGCCGATGGCAATGTTCGACACCGGACTGCCCGCCGCGTCGAGAAGGCTCAGCTCCATGGTGACCGTGGCCGTGCTGCCACCACCACCACCTCCTCCTCCACCGCCTCCTCCATTGATGGGATCGCCGGCTGAGCCGCCCCCCCCACCGCAGGCAGCCAGGGTCAAGCTCAACAGCAGGACTTGCAGGCCCCGCCAGGTACCCATTGCGGATTTCCACACAAACTTCATGTCGTCAACTCCAGGAGCGCGTCAGCGCACGCTGTTGCGGTCACTGACCACCTTCGGGGTCAGGAAGATCAGCAACTCGGTCTTGTTCTGAATGCGCTGCTTATTGCGGAACAGCGCGCCCACGTAGGGGATGTCGCCCAACACGGGCACCTTGTTCACCGCGTCGTTCTCCTCCAGGGTGAAGATGCCGCCGATGACGACAGTGCCGCCGTTCTCCACCAGCACCTGAGTCTTAACATGCTTGTTGTTGATGGCGAAACCTTGTGGGGTGAGCACACCACGGCTGTCCTTGTTCACATCGACGTCTAGGATGACGTTGCCTTCAGGCGTGATCTGCGGTGTCACTTCGAGCTTCAGCACCGCTTTCTTGAACGTCACCGACGTGGCGCCGCTGCTGGTCGCCTGCTGGTAAGGAATTTCCTCGCCTTGCTCCACGAGTGCCTTGACCTGGTCGGCCGTCAGCACACGCGGACTGGAGACGATCTTGCCCTTGCCATCGGCTTCCAAGGCTGACAGCTCCAGGTTCAGGAAGCGGTTCGCCGTGGCGCTGAACAGCGTGGCGGCGATGGTGGCCGGGCTGATGCTGTTGATGGCATTGGCCGGCAAGTTGATGAACTGCGTGTTGCCGAAATCCACCTGCGGGGCTTGTCCGGTCTGGTAGCCCGTCGCTGCGTAGTTGCCCGCGAAGCTCAGGTAGTTCGAGCCTGTCAGGCTGTAGCCAGGGATGCCACCCTGCAGCCCGCGCGCGTCGGTGGCGCCGAGCTTGACACCCAGCGAGCGTCCGAATTTGTCGTCCGCCTCCACGATGCGCGCCTCGATGAGCACTTGCCGGACCGGGATATCGATGCGCTGAATCAGCCCCTGAACTTCTTCAAGCTTGCTGGCGATGTCGGTGACGAAGAGCTGGTTGGTGCGCGTCTCAAAGATCACACTGCCACGAGGACTGAGGATGCGTGCCGGCGCCGCATTGCCACCGCCCCCGCCTCCGCCTGCGGTGTTGCCGCCGGTCAGACCCTTCGCCACTTCCTCCGCTTTGGTGTAGTTCAGCTGGAAGGCCTGGGTGCGAACCGGCTCCAGTTGGGCGATGGCCGCCTGCGCTTCCAGGTCGAGCTTCTCCTTCGCTGCCAATTCATCCTTCGGCGCGATCCACAGCACATTGCCACTCTTTCGATAACCCAGGCCCTTGGCCTGCAGAATGATGTCGAGCGCCTGGTCCCAAGGCACATCCTTCAGACGCAGCGTGATGGATCCCGTGACCGAGTCACTGGTCACCACGTTGAACTGCGTAAAGTCGGCCACGACCTGCAGCAGCGCCCGCACTTCGATATTCTGGAAATTGAAGGACACGCGCTCACCGTTGTAGCCTGGGCCTTGAGTCAGTTTGTTCGGATCCAGCTTCAGCGAGCGGACCTCGAGTACGAACTGGTTGTCGCTCTGGTAGGCACTGTGCTCCCAGTCTCCGCGCGGCTCGATGGTCAGGCGAACCTTGTCACCCATCTGTGAAGCCGTGACCGACTGAACCGGCGTGCCGAAGTCGGTCACGTCCAGGCGCCGCCGCCATTGCTCCGGCAGTTGGGTCCTCAGGAACTCGACCACCAAGTTCTTGCCCTGCTGCTGGATATCGACCCCGACTTGCGCGCTGGGGAGGCCGACCACGACACGTCCGGCACCATCTGTTCCCCGGCGGAAGTCGAGTTCGCGCAGTGAACCCACCGCAGCGCTCTGTGCCGGCGCAAAGTGCACCGGCTCCCCGCTTGAGCTGGCGGCCGCAGCCACGGTCGGCGACTCCAGCACCACCATCAATGCGTTGCCTTGAATCTCGGCCTTGTACCCGGAGGCTTGACGCAGGTTGAGCACCAGGCGACTGCGCTCACCGCTTTGAGCGAGCACCGCCGAGCGCACGTTGCCCTGGTTAATCTCGACATTGTTGCGGCCCAAGCCATTGATCAA
Source organism: Burkholderiales bacterium (assembly GCA_017302655.1). GTDB lineage: Bacteria > Pseudomonadota > Gammaproteobacteria > Burkholderiales > Burkholderiaceae_C > Inhella. The sequence continues at coordinate 32,836 of JAFLDE010000017.1, read as the reverse complement.
GTCGCCGGGCAGGTCCAGCGCAATGCGTGCCGGGCTCTGGATCGTGAAGCCGCGCGGAACTTCCTTGAGCGGCTCTGCGAATTCGATGCGCAAGATCTCGACGCCCGCCTGCTGAGCGGTCTGAATGCCTCGAATCGTGTTTTGTGCCCAGCTCCAGGTAGGCAGAAGACATCCCAAGACCGTCACGGCGGCCCAAGCGCATCGCATCACGTAGTTCTCCTGCTGTTTCATCGCGCCGCCTCCTGCAGTTGCAGCGTGGTGATCTTCTCAATCATGTCGCCCGAGGCGTCCTGCAGCAGTTCGCGCAAGGTGATCTCGGTTTCGTCTACCTTCAGAACACGGCCAAAGTTCTGACCCATGTGATCACCGCGCTTCACGTAGTAAAGGAGACCCTCAACCTTGAGGATGCCGTAGCGACCATCCTGTTTGCTCATGCTGCCCACCATCGCCATGCTGTCCAGCGGAAAAGCCTCCAGAGGCTCTCTTCGACGGGCCAGTTCCGCAGCCAACGCGGGATTCGTTTGCACGCTTTCTTGCTTGACCGCACCCGAGAGCTTCTGCGTACTGAAAGGCTCCACGCCATTCAGAGCCTCGTAGGCCTGGGGCTCAAAACGCTTCGGCGCCTCCAAGGGCTTGACCGAAGGCTTGGCATTGCGACGCTCAGCCTCCGTCCATTGCTGGAGTTCCTCCATATTGGACGAGCAGGCACCCAGCAGGAGACAAGCAGCAGCGAGTGCAGGCAAATGTCGATTCATCATGCGCCGCCTCCCGGCTTCTTGGCCTTCGCATCCTTCGCGGCACGACGCTGCTCGGCGACTTCCGCCGGATCTAGATATCGATAGGTGCGAGCCGTCGCCTCCAGAGCCAGTAGGCCGCTAGCGTCCTTGGTGTTTGTCTGCGTCACCGCGAGGTTGTGCAAAGTCACGATGCGCGAGAGATTCGAGATGTCGGCAGCGAATGCCCCGAAGTCGTGGTAGCGCCCAGTCACCTTGATGGCGATCGGTTGCTCAGCGTAGTAGTCCCGAACTTGCTCGCCGCCCGGGCGGAACAGTTCGAATTGAAGGCCGCGGCCCAGACCTGCCTGGTTGATATCGGAAAGCAGCGCATCCATTTCGGCCTTGCCCGGAAGTTGCTTCTCCAACTGGGAAACGTACTCCTCAACTTGGCTCTTCTGCTTGCGCAACTCGGGCAAGTTGGCCGCCTGGCCAGCCTTGGCTGTCAGGCTGGAGCGGAGGTCCGGCTCGCGAGCTCGCTCCTGCTCGAGCTTGGTCTGCTCGTCGGCCAAAAAGAAGAAGTACAGGAGGAGCACGGCACCGACCGCAGTCGCCGCATAGCAGGCCAGCTTGGGCAAGAGGGGCCACTGCCCCGGGTCGTTGGGATTCAGACCCTTGAACTGATCGCCAGCCTGGACAAACCAAGCGTTCAAGTCGAAGGAAAGTTTGCCTGCCATCTCAGCCCTTCCTCACGCTGCTGGCCTTGCCGTCCGGTTCTGGCGTGGCGCTCTTGATATTGACTTTCAGCGAAAAGTCAAACAGGCGCTTGGACTCCCTCGCATTCGTGCTCAGGTTGGCCAACTTGATTTCGCCCAGGCGCGGATTCACCAGCCACTGGGCATCGCGGTTCGTGTTCCGCAGCAACTCAGAAATGCGCTCTTGGGTTTGTGCCATGCCAGTCAACTGCACTTCCTTGTCGGTCTGGCGCACGCTGGTGAAGTACACCCCTTCCGGCGCCAGCCGCGACAACTCATTGAGCAAATGCACCGGCAAGTTGCGCTCACCCTGCAGGGCTTCCACAGCGTTTTGACGCCGGGTCAAGCTGTCGATTTCCTCGCGCAAAGTTGAGATGTCCTTGATTTGCGCGTCGAGGCGGTCGATCTCTCCCTGCAGATAGCTGTTGCGCTGCTGCTGGTCGGTGATGAGCGTCTGCAGCAGCACCCAAGCCAAGGCAATGACGAGCACACCGATCACCGCCGCCAACCCAAGGCTGGCGAAGAAAGCCTGCTTGCGCTGCTTTCGCCGCGCTTCGCGATAAGGCAGCAGGTTGATGAGGATCATTCGAAGAACCTCCGCATCGCCAGGCCGCAAGCCGTCAGGTACGCCGGCGCCTCGCGCTGAAGACGCCCCTCGCGCACGGCGCCGCCGATGATCATGTTGTCGAACGGGTTGACCACCATGCAGGCGAATCCCGTCAGGTCGGTCACCCGCTCCTTCAGTCCTTGCAGGGTCGCCGTGCCGCCAGCCAGCATCACGTAATGAACCTTGTGATGCGGGGTGCTGGTGAAGAAGTACTGCAGTGCACGGCCGATCTCCTGCGACATGCTGTCCACGAAAGGCTCCAGAACGGCGGTCGCGTAGTCCTCCGGCAAATCACCACTGAGTTTCTTCTGCTCAGCTTCCTCGAAGGACAGGCCGTACTGCCTCGAGACCAACTGTGTCAGCTGCGATCCCCCAAAGGCCTGATCACGCTCGTAGAGCATTTCTTCGTCACGCAGAACCTTCAAGCTAGTGGTATCCGCACCGATCTCGAAAAGCGCCACCAGCGCATCCTTACCCCCATTGGGCAGCGCCGAAATGACTCGGCCCATCGCCATGCGGGAGGCATGCGATTCGATGTCGAGGATCACCGGCTTGAGCCCGGCAGCTTCCGCCAAGCCCTGCCGATCCTGCACGCGATCCTTGCGTGACGCAGCGATCAGCACCTCCACGTCCCCGACCGAGGTCGGACTCGGGCCGATCACGCAGAAATCCAGACTCACCTCATCGAGTGAGAACGGGATGTACTGGTTGGCCTCCGCCTCGACCTGAATCTCCATCTCGTCCTCACGCAGGCCGGCAGGAAGCATGATGCGCTTGGTAATCACGGCCGAGGTGGGCATGGCCAGCACCGCATTGCGCGTCTTCGCGCCACTGCGCTGCACAAGGCGCCGCACCGTTTCAGCCACTTCGTCAAACTTCTCGATGTGACCGTCCGCAATCCAGCCTTTCTCAAAGGCCTCGGATGCAAATCGCTCAAGCACGAATTCGCCGGCTTTGTTCTGACTCAGCTCCACCAGCTTGACGCTGGAGGAACTGATATCCAGCCCGACCATGGGCGGGTGCCGCTGACCCAGCAGTCCTGCGAGAAATCCCATGTCACCGTCCTGCGCACGTGGCGCGGCTTCCACTTAAGAACTTACTTGCATGCTAGCAGTAAAGCCTTTGCCAGCCTTAGGTTTTTGCCCGAAACAAAGTTGCCGATCGTTGCGTTGAAAGCACGGCATGCTGTAACCGCTTGTTCATGCTTGCTTATCTAGGCCAAGCCAGCCAAGCGGGTGCACTTTCTATAATTTTTTGATCGACTCTCGTGTTTCATGCCGCTTCCGTCCGCGCCAACTTCTACTGCTTCCCGCACAGCCCTTTGGCCCCGCTTGCTGCGAGCGGTGGCGCGCGCAGGACTGGGTCTCGTGGTGACCTTGCTGGCGGGTTTTTTGATCATCGGCTTGCTGCTCGCAGCGGCGTACCCCAACCTCCCGGACATCTCCAGCCTGACTGACTACCGGCCGCGGCAACCTCTGCGCATCTGGTCGGCAGACGGCGAGTTGCTGGCTGAATTTGGCGAGGAACGACGCAAATATCTGCCCATCGAGCAGATACCGCCTGTCATGCAGCAGGCCGTCCTGGCGATCGAGGATGCACGCTTTTACGAGCACCACGGTGTCGATTACTTGGGCGTGTTGCGCGCTGGTCTGGCCAATATCGGGGAATCACGCAGCCAGGGTGCGTCCACCATCACGATGCAGTTGGCGCGCAATTTCTACCTCAGCACCGAGAAAACCCTGATCCGCAAGGTCTACGAGATTCTTCTGGCCCTCAAGATCGAGGCCGCGCTTCCCAAGCGCAAGATTCTCGAGGTCTATTTGAACCACATCTTCCTCGGCCACCGCGCGCATGGCTTCGCAGCCGCCGCGGAGGTCTACTTCGGCAAGTCTTTGGAGCAACTCAGCGTGGCCGAAGCAGCCATGCTGGCGGGGCTTCCCAAAGCGCCGTCGGCCTACAACCCGATCGCCAACCCGCGCCGAGCACACATCCGTCAGCAGTACATCCTGGATCGAATGCTCGAGAACGGCTACATCAATGCCGAACAGCACCGCCAAGCAAAGGCCGAGAAACTTCGCGTCCGCCATGCCCAGCCCGTCGAAGCCGGGGCTGACTATGCCGCCGAAGTGGCCCGGCAAATGCTCGCCGATCGCTTCGGCGATGAGCTGTACAGCCGGGGGCTGCAGGTCACGCTGACGCTACGTGCCGATGAACAGGCGGTGGCCTACCGCGCGCTGCGGCGTGGCCTGCTGGATTACGAGCGGCGGCAGCCCTATCGCGGGCCGGAGGCTTTTGTGGACCTGCCCAGCGATCCCAAGGCCATCGATCCGCGTGTGGCAGAAGCACTGGCAGACCATCCGGCCAACGGTGAGTTGGCCTCGGCCGTGGTGCTCGAAGCGTCGCCGCGGCGCGTGCTGGCCATGTTGCAGACCGGAGAGTCCGTCACCGTCACCGGAGAAGGGCTGCGCCCTGTCGCGAGCGGACTTGCCGAGCGTGCCGAACCCAAGCTGAAAATCCGGCGGGGTGCGGTGGTGCGCTTGACCCAGGTTGGCCCTCGGAAGGAATGGACGCTGACCCAGGTGCCTGAGGTGGAAGGTGCGCTGGTGGCCTTGGACCCACGCAACGGCGAGATTCGTGCGCTGGTCGGCGGCTTCGATTTCGCCAAGAACAAGTTCAACCATGTGACGCAGGCGTGGCGGCAGCCTGGTTCCAGCTTCAAGCCCTTCATCTACTCTGCAGCGCTTGAGAAGGGATTCGGGCCCGGCACGATCGTCAATGACAGCCCGCTGTTTTTTGACGCCGGCAGCACGGGGAGCCAGCCCTGGGAGCCGAAGAACTACGACGGCAAGTACGAAGGGCCGATGAGCCTGCGCACTGCCCTTGCCAAGAGCAAGAACATGGTCTCGATTCGCGTGCTTCGGGCCAGCGGGGTGAAGGACACGCAGGATTGGATCAGCCGCTTTGGTTTTGAGCCTGAGAAGCACCCCGCCTACCTGACGATGGCCCTGGGCGCCGGCTCGGTCACGCCGATGCAAATGGCCGAGGCCTATGCGGTATTCGCCAACGGTGGGTATCGAAGCCATGGTCAACTCATCTCTCGTGTCACCGACGACAAGGGACGCGTGCTGTACGAGGCAGAGCCAAAGACCTTGCGTGAATCCGAACGGGCCATCGATGCACGAAACGCCTTTGTGATGAGCACCTTGCTCCAGGAGGTGACGCGCAGTGGCACCGCAGCGCGAGCCCAGGCATTGCTGAAGCGGCCTGACCTCTACGGCAAGACCGGCACCACCAACGACTCGCTGGACGCCTGGTTCGCGGGTTACCAGCCTGGGCTCGTGGCCGTCGTCTGGGTCGGGTACGACCAGCCCCGCAAGCTGGGCAGCCGTGAAACAGGTGGCGGCCTGGCACTTCCGATCTGGATCGACTACATGCAGTTCGCGCTGCGCAACGCTGCCGTGGCCGAGATCGAACCGCCAGAAGGCTTGATTCAGGTGGGCAGCGACTGGGTGTTCGACGAGTACACCGGCCAACGCGGCGTCACCGCACTGACCGCTGAGGACGACAAGGCGCCGCCGCCGGCTTCGTCCGACGAGAAGAAGTCGATCCTCGACCTCTTCAAGAACTGAGCGTCAAAGGCTTGCCGGCTTGCCGGCTGGCCTGGGTAGCGAACACCGCATCAAACGACTCGCCACTCTTGGTGTCACACCAGGCGGTGCCGTTCCAGCCGAAATGAAATCCACCGGCCCGGCTGGCCAGCCAGATTTCCTGCAGTGGTGGCTGCTTGTTGACGACGATCTTGCTGCCGTCGGGAAAGCTGAGCTCCAGCAAGCCCCCGCTGCGCTGGGTGTCGATGTCGATCACATCGCACTGCAGCCAGTCATCCATTTGCACTTCCAGACTGCGCAACAGGGCTTCGGCGCGGGCGTGGTAATCGCTGTCGGTCATACTGCTGTGCATGGCGGAAAACACGAGAGCGAGCAGTGTAGGAGCCCGACCCAAGCTGGGCATGGGGCTGGCGGCCATGACCCTGGCCGCATCGGTGCTGATGGTTGGCTGTGGTCAGAAAGGGCCGCTGAAGCTGCCGCCGCCGAAATCGGTCACCGCATCCGCCGCAGTGTCTGGTTCGGGCAGTTAGCAGCGCCCCTCTTCGACTGCGTGGCAGGCCACGCGGATGCCCTTGAACTCGCGCAGCGACGGGCGCTCGCGCCCACAGCGCTCGTTGGCCAGCGGGCAGCGGGGGTGGAAGCTGCATCCGCTGGGCGGGTTGAGCGGGTTGGGCACCTCGCCCTGCACTGCCGTGCGCTGCTTGCCGGTCTGGTGGATGTCGGGAATGGCATCCAGCAACATGCGGGTGTACGGGTGGCGCGGGCTGCTGAACAGGCTGGACTTGTCGGCCAGCTCAACCAGGCGCCCCAGATACATCACCCCGACCTGATCGGCCATGTGCCGGACCACGGCGAGGTTGTGGCTGATGAACAGATAGGTCAGGCCCTGCTTGCGCTGCAGATCCTTCATGATGTTCAGCACCTGCGCCTGCACCGACACATCGAGCGCGCTCGTCGGCTCGTCACAGACCAGGAACTCGGGCTGCGTGGCCAGTGCACGGGCGATGGAAATACGCTGACGCTGCCCTCCGCTGAACTGGTGCGGGTACTTCGCTCCATCGGCCGGTGCCAAGCCGACCTGCTTGAGCAACTCGCCCACGCGCGACTCGGCCTCCTCCTTGCTGGTCACCAGGCCATGCTCCACCAGCGGCTCGGCCACGATGTCGCGCACCAGCCAACGCGGGTTCAGGCTGGCGTAGGGGTCCTGGAAGATCATCTGCAGGCGCTTGCGCAAGGCGGGAGCGTCGGCGGCGGCGAACCACTCGCCGGCGTCGCGCCCGTCAAACTTCACCTTGCCGGCCGTCGGTCGGTACAGGCCCACCAGCAGACGTGCCACCGTGCTCTTGCCGCAGCCCGATTCCCCTACCAGCGCCAGGGTGCGGCCCCTCTCGATGGCGAAGCTCACGCCATCGACGGCGTGCACAAAGGCCTTGGGCTTGCGCTCGATGACGCGGTTCAGCCAGGGTGGCGAGACGTCGAAACGCATCGCCAGATCGCTCACTTCAACCAGGGTGCTCATGAGGCGTGCAACCAGCAGGCGGCGCGCGTGGCGCCGACGTCGATCAGTTCCGGCTTCTCGGCCCGGCAGCGTTCGAAGACCCGCGGGCAGCGCGGGTTGAAAGCACAGCCGGTGGGCATGGCGTTCAGCCGCGGCATGGCGCCGTCGATCTGCTGCAACTGCTCCCGGTCTTCGTCCATCGCCGGGATGGAACCCATCAGGCCGATCGTGTAGGGGTGAGCTGGCAGGTGAATGACCTTGTCCACCGCGCCGATCTCAGCCACGCGGCCGGCGTACATGACCGCTACGCGGTCGCAGGTCTCGGCGATCACGCCCATGTCATGGGTGACCAGCATGACCGCCGCGCCGTGCTCGCGGCAGATGCGCTTGAGCAGCTGGATGATCTGGGCCTGGATCGATACGTCAAGCGCCGTGGTCGGCTCGTCGGCCACGATCAGCTTCGGTTCCGCCGCCAGCGCCAGGGCGATGACCACACGCTGGCGCATGCCGCCGCTGAACTGGTGCGGGTACTGGTCGATGCGCGCTTCCGGCGCCGGAATGCCGGTCTGCTTGAGCAAGTCGATGGCTCGGGCGCGGGCCTGCTGCTCGGTCAGCGGCAGGTGGGCGCGAATGGTCTGGATCAGTTGCTGGCCCACGGTGAACAGCGGGTTCAGCGAAGTCAAGGGATCCTGAAAGATGGCGCCGATCTTGCGCCCACGCAGGATCCGCATCTCGGCCGCCGGCAGGTTGTCGATGCGCTGCCCTTCGAACAGGATTTCGCCGCCACTGACCCGACCCGGTGGCTCCAGCAGGCCGATGATGGCCGCACCGGTCAGAGACTTGCCGGCCCCGGATTCACCGACCACGCCGAGGATCTCGCCCGGTGCGATGTCGAAGCTGACCCGATCCAGCGCCTTGAGCACGCCATGGCGTGTCGGGAACTCGACGCAGAGGTCGCGTACTTGAAGAAGCGGCGCGGTCATTGGAGCCTCGGGTTCAGCGCGTCGCGCAGCCAGTCGCCCAGCAGGTTCACCGACAGGGCGATCAGCACCAGCATCAAGCCCGGGAAGATGGTGATCCACCACTCGCCGCTGAAGAGGAACTCGTTGCCGATGCGGATCAGGGTGCCCAGCGATGGGCTGGTCTGCGGCACGCCCACGCCCAGGAAGCTCAGCGTCGCCTCGGTGATGATGGCCGTCGCCACCTGGATGGTGGCGAGCACGAACACCGGCCCCAGCACATTGGGCAGTACATGCTTGCGCATGATCCGGAAGCGGTTCACGCCCACCACGCGCGCGGCCTGCACGTACTCCTTGTTGCGCTCCACCAGGGTGCTGCCACGCACAGTGCGCGCGTACTGCACCCAGCCCGTGAGCGCGATGGCGAAGATCAGCACACCGAAGGCGAGCGACTCGCTCGCGTCCTTGAACACCGCCTTGCCGACCCCATCGATCAGCAAAGCCACCAGGATGGACGGGAAGCTCAGCATCACGTCGCAGACGCGCATGATGAAGGCATCCACCTTGCCGCCGAGGAAGCCCGCCATCAGGCCGAGGGTCACGCCGACGGCGACCGAGAGGAGCACCGCCGACAGGCCGACGAACAGCGAGATACGGGCGCCATAGAACAGCGCCGACAGGATGTCGCGCCCTTGGCCGTCCGTACCGAGCAGAAACTTGCTGCTGCCTCCTTCGGCCCAGGCCGGCGGCTGCAGTGCGTCCATCAGGTTCAGGCTGGCGAGGTCGAGCGGGTTGTGGGGCGCGATCTGCTGGGCAAATAGTGCGCAGACGATGCAGGCCAGCGCCACGGCCGCGGCCACCATGGCCACCGGCGAGCGGCGGAACGAATAGAGCAGGTCGCTGGAGAGGAAACGCTGCCAACGACTTGGCGCTTGGATCACGGCCTGCATCAGTGGCCTCCTTTGCTGTCGATGCGCAGGCGGGGATCGACAGCGAAATACAGCAGGTCAACGACCAGATTGATGGTCACGAAGATCAGCGAAATCAGGCACAGGTAAGCGGCCATCACCGGGATGTCCGAGAACTGCACGGCCTGGATGAAGAGCAGACCCATGCCCGGCCACTGGAACACCTGCTCGGTGATGATGGCGAAGGCGATCAGCGAGCCCAGTTGAAGGCCGGTGATGGTGATGACCGGCACCAGGGTGTTGCGCAGCGCGTGCCCGAAGTGAACGACGCGCTCAGACAGGCCACGCGCGCGGGCGAACTTGATGTAGTCGGTGCGCAGCACCTCCAGCATCTCGGCGCGTACCAGGCGCAGGATCAGCGTGAGCTGAAAGAGGCTCAGGGTAATGGCCGGCAGGATCAGATGGCGCAGGGTCTCCCACTTCAAGAGGCCGGTGGTCCAACCGCCCAGGTCCACCACCTCCCCCCGCCCGAAGCTCGGCAGCCATTGCAACTGCACAGCAAACACCATGATGAGCAGGATGCCGATGAGGAAAGTTGGCAGCGACACGCCCAGAAGCGACAGCGCCATGACCGCCTGTGCCAACGGACGGCCGCGGCGCAAAGCTGCATACACCCCCAGTGGAATGCCGACAGTCAGCGCGATGAATCCGGCAGCCAGCGCCAGCTCCATAGTGGCGGGGAAGGCCTCGGCGATCAGCGTGGAGACCTTGCGCCCCTGCTTCAGGCTGAGACCGAACTCGCCCTGCACGGCATTGCCGACGAAGGCGCCGAACTGGACCACGAAGCTCTGATCGAGGCCGAGCTCCTTGCGTAGCGCATCGCGCTGCTCGGGAGTGGCTTCCTGGCCGAGCAGGTTGCTCACCGGGTCACCCACGAACTGGAACAGGGAGAAGGCGATCAGGGCCACGGTGAGCATCACCAGCAGCGCCTGCATCAGCCGTCGCAGGACAAAAACAAGCATGAGAACTTCAAACGCGGGCAGCAGGCCCGAGGCCGCGCATCATCGTGACTGCGCCGCGCCCCCATAGGCCGGGAAAGCCCTAAACAAAACGGCCGCCCGAAGGCGGCCGTTCTTTCGGCAAGGGCCGATCAGAAGCGGTGACGGATACCCGTTTGGTAGCCGGTGCGACTGGCCGCGCCGCCGGCGTAGCGAACCACACCTGCGCTGTCGAAGCTCACGCGGTCCATGCCGGCGTACACATCGGTACGCTTGGACAGCGCGTAATCGGCCACGACCGAGAACAGCGTCGCGTCGGTCTGCACCGGCGTGGCGTAGTTCGACTGCTTGACCTTGTAGACCTGGAAACCAAGGTTGAACTGCGGCGTCATGTAATACGTCATGCCAGTGCTGAACATCTTGCGGCTCTTCAAAGAGGCGATCAGGAAGGTGGGCACCTGAGCATTGACCGGCTGCATGAGCACAGCCGGCGACGTGGTGGCACTGACCATGGCCACGCTGTAACCGCCAGCCAACGCAGCAGAGAAGCCATTGTCGAAGTCGTTGGTCGCGTACGACAGGTTGACGTACAGCGGGCCGGCCGAGTACGAACCGCCGATCGCGCGGCCCTTGGCCTGCTTGCCGGCCACGTCCTTGGAGTTCAGGTAGCTGGCGCCGATGGCCAAGCCGCCGGTCTGGTAACGCGCCATACCGCCGATGGTCTTGTCGCCAGCGTTTTCGCCCGCGCTGACCTGCAGTTCAGCCGTCAGGCCGCCCTGCGTGAGGGCGTACTTGACCATGTTGCTCTGGCGGTTGCCGATGTTCATCGCCAGCTCGGGTTTGAACTGCTCGATGTACGGCGAATAGCGGTAGGCCGCGTAGGTGCTCGTCGTCAGGTCGAACATCACGTTGTACTGGCGACCCAGGGTGATGCGGCCGACCGGGGTGATCAGGCCCACCCAGGCCTGGCGCCAGAAGTCACCGGCAGCGACGTTGCCGTTGTCGGAGAACAGACGGTGCTCCATGTTGGCCACAGCCTTCCACCCGCCGCCCATGTCTTCATTGACATTGATGCCCAGACGCGACTGAGACATGCCGCCCGGAGCCAGGGTCTTCAGGGTGTCCTTGTTGGCACCCCAGTTGGTTTCAAAGCGGACGGCGGCATCCACGATGCCATACAGGCTGACGCTGGTCTGGGCCATGCTGGCGCTGCAGGCCAAGCTCAGGGCCGCCAGCGCGAAGACGCGTTTTTGAGTCATCGAAGCTTCTCCGGGGGGGTTGGACGTGAGACAGAGCGCATTGTGCAAAAGTGGACCGCCGGGTTCGTGGCAGTGTCACCATGCCACAACAGGCCGGCCAAAAAAAAGCCGCCCATGCGGGCGGCTTTGCTTCCGAGGGCTGGAGCCTCAGAACGTGTGGCGCACCCCCACTTCGTAGCCGGTCGAATTGCCGCCAGCCACCGGCAGCGCACGGCCGTTCGCGCCGTTCAGCGAGAAGGTCGAGGTGCCGTCGTTGGAGATGCGGGCGTAGGTGCCGTAAACCATGGTGCGCTTGGAGAGGCTGTGGTCGTAACCGAAGGCCATCAGGCTGGCGTCGCGGTTGGCGGCGCCGCTGGCGTTGCCAAAGCTGGCGATCAGGCGCCCCGAGCCCATCTTCAAGAAGGCGCCGAGGTTGGAGACCTTCAGCGAGGTCGCACCCTGCTTGTACTGGCTGTACTGGCCCATCAGCGTGAAGTCGCCGAACGCATAGTTGCCACCCAGGGCGGTGATCTTCAGCTTGTTGCTGTTGCCGAACTGGCCGTAGGCCGCCGAAACGTCCATCGCCTTGATCTTGTAGCCCAGGCGGCCGGCGGTCGAACGCTGCGTGTTGGAGGTGTTGTTGTTCTCACCGGCCGACACTGCCACGCTGCCGTACACCCCACCCATGCTGGGCAGGAAGTAGATGATGGTGTTGTCCAGGCGGTTGCGGTCTAGCGCCATCAGGCGGTTCAGGCCGGGCATGCCACTGGTGCCGAACGGGTCGAACTGGTCTTGCAGAGTGCGGGTCTGCGACTTGTCGCGGCCCAGACGGATCTCACCGAAGCCGCCCATCAGGCTGACCGTGGCACGGCGCTGCCAGAAGTTGGGGCTGTTTGCCGTGCCGTCGTCCGGGTTGACCTGGCTCTCGATATGGAAGCCCGCCTTCAGGCCGCCACCCATGTCTTCCACGCCGCGAAAGCCCAGGCGGCTGGTCGAGCGACCTTCGTTGCTCAGGTACTTGACCGAGTCGGCGCCCTTCATGCTGCGAGCGGCCAGATCGATGATGCCGAAGGCCGTCACCGAGGACTGCGCCATCGCACCACCACAGGCCAGCGCCAGAACGGCGGCGGACAGAATCGATTTCTTCATCTTGGACTCCAGGGGATTCACGCTAGCCCGCCCATCGGACTGCGTCGGGGTTCGGGGCGGATGTTGCCAAGGACTTGGTGAAAGCCCCATGACAAGGGTTTACCCATTGCAATTGAGCAACGCCGGGGGCTTCCTACACTGTCGTCATGCAGAGGAATCTGGGTGAAACGCTGGGCGAGCGCCTGCTCATGCAGGTGGATGGCGCTTTGCGCACGCTGGCCAGCAAACCCGCTGCCGCGCGTCGCAGCCCGGCCCCGGCTGATGCCCGGCCTGCCGAACTGGATGCCGCACAACGCCGGGAGTCGGCTGCCTTGATGCGCGTGAACCACGTGGGCGAGGTCTGCGCGCAGGCGCTCTACAGCGCACAGGCACTGACCAGCCGCCGCCCGGAGTTGGCCGAGCAATTGCGTCAGGCTGCGCAGGAGGAAACCGACCACCTCGCCTGGACGCGCCAGCGGATTGAAGAACTCGGCGGCCGCCCCAGCCTGCTGCTCCCAGTGTGGTGGGGCGGTGCCTTCGGGCTCGGCCTTGCCGCAGGCCTCGCGGGTGACAACTGGTCACTGGGCTTCGTGGTGGAAACCGAGCGCCAGGTGGAGGCCCACCTGGCGTCTCACCTGGAACGCCTGCCGGCCGAAGACCAGGCGTCGCGCGCCATCGTGGCGCAGATGAAGCAGGATGAGGCCCAGCACGCCGAGCAGGCGCTCGCCGCCGGCGCCCGCCCGCTGCCAGAACCGGTCCGTCAGGCGATGCGCTGGGCCGCCAAGGTCATGACGACCACCGCGCACCGCATCTGATCAGGCCTCCATGACCTCGTAGGAGGTCGTCACCTCGGCGGTCTTGCTCAGCATGATGGTGGCCGAGCAGTACTTTTCGTGGCTCATCGCGATCGCGCGCTCGACCGCTGGTGCCGGCAACGCCTTTCCGGTGATCTTGAAATGCAGGTGGATGCGGGTGAAGACTTTCGGGTCCACCTCGGCGCGTTCGGCCTTCACGTCCACCGTGCAGCCCTGCACAGCATGACGCCCGCGTTGCAGGATCAGCACCACGTCGTAGGCGGTGCACCCTCCGGCCCCCACCAGCAGCATCTCCATCGGCCGTGGCGCCAGGTTCCTGCCGCCGCCTTCGGGCGCACCGTCCATGTTCACCCAGTGGCCGCTGCCGGTGGCGGCGTGGAAGGACATCGAGCCGGGGCCGCCCCATTGAATCGTGCAGTTCATGTCAGGATGGTAGCCAGCCCCTCTAGGAAGCCCCACTCATGCCCCGCAAGTCCCTGGATCGTCCATTGCTGAAACCCGAGGCCGACAGCTACCTCCAGCGCATCCTGCGTGCGCGGGTCTACGAGGTGGCGCAACAGACGGCACTGGACGCCGCACCACGTTTGTCGCGGCGAATCGGCAACAAGGTCTTGCTCAAGCGCGAAGACCAGCAGCCGGTGTTCAGCTTCAAGCTGCGCGGGGCGTACAACAAGATGGCGCAGCTCAGCCGCGAGGAGTTGGCGCGCGGAGTCATCTGCGCCAGCGCCGGCAACCACGCGCAGGGCGTGGCCCTGGGCGCGCGCAAGCTCGGCTGCAAGGCGGTGGTGGTGATGCCGGTGACCACACCCAAGCTGAAGATCGACGCCGTCAAGGCGCTGGAAGCCGACGTGCTGCTGCACGGTGAGTCCTACTCGGACGCCTACTCGGAGGCGCAGCGCCTTCAGGCAGAACAGGGCCTGACCTTCGTGCATCCCTTCGACGATCCGGACGTGATCGCCGGGCAGGGCACGGTAGCGCTGGAGCTGCTGGCCCAGCACCCCGGACCGCTCGACGCGGTGTTTGTCGCCGTCGGCGGTGGCGGATTGATCGCCGGCGTGGCGGCCTGCATCAAGGCCATCCGCCCGGAGGTGCAGGTGATCGGCGTGCAGATGAAGGACTCGGATGCGATGGTGCAGTCGGTCGAGACCGGGCGTCGCGTGAACCTTCCCGACGTCGGCCTGTTCAGCGATGGCACCGCCGTCAAGCTGGTGGGCGAGGAAACCTACCGCGTGGCTCGCGAACTGGTGGACGACTGGGTGCGCGTGGACACCGATGCCGTCTGCGCAGCGGTGAAAGACATCTTCGAGGACACCCGTTCCATCGTCGAACCCGCGGGTGCGCTGGGCGTGGCAGGCATCAAGCAGTGGGTGGCCGCACACGGCCTGAAAGGCAAGACTTTCGCGGCCGTGCTCTGCGGCGCGAACATGAACTTCGACCGACTGCGCTTCGTGGCCGAGCGCGCCGAGATGGGCGAGCAGCGCGAGGCTCTGTATGCCGTCACCCTGCCCGAAGAGCGCGGCAGCCTCAAGCGCTTCTGCGCGCTGCTGGGCACGCGGGGCATCACCGAGTTCAACTACCGGCTGGCCGACGGCGCGCAAGCGCACATCTTCGTGGGCATCGCGCTGGCGCGCAGCGGGGAATCAGGAAAACTTGCCGCACAGTTCGAGAAGCACGGCTTCCCCACGCTCGACCTGACCGGCGACGAGTTGGCCAAGCAGCACCTGCGCCACCTGGTGGGCGGACGCAGCGAGCTGGCCGTGAACGAGCGGCTGATCCGCTGTCAGTTCCCTGAACGCCCCGGCGCGCTGATGCGCTTCCTGGACGCCATGCACCCGAACTGGAACATCAGCCTGTTCCACTACCGCAACCAGGGCGCCGACTACGGCCGCGTGCTCATCGGCGTGCAGGTGCCCCCCAAAGAGCTGCGCGAGTTCAAGCGCTTCCTGGATGCGCTGGGCTACCCCTACACCGACGAAACCGATAGCCCGGCCTACAAACTCTTCCTGAGGTAGGACGTGTTCAGAAGTGGATGCCACGCATCATCTGTTGCATGGCAATGGCCTCGACGGACAGCGACTTCTTTCCTCCCTTTTCGCTGCCTTGCGCCGCCGCGCTGTCCGGGAACATGCGGAACGCGGTGTTCATGACGATCTGCGCCACGCGCGGCGCGGCGGCGTGCAGCACCTCGCCGGTCTTACCCAGGCGCGTGGCAATGCGCACCGGTTTGCCGATGCAGGCCTGCGCCACCATCTCCGCCGCTTCCTCGGGACTCAAGGTCGGCACGTTGTTGTAGATCTGGGTCGGCGCGATCATCGGCGTGCGCACCAGCGGCATGTTGATGGTGGTGAAGGTCACGCCTAGGTCTGCGAACTCGCTGGCCGCGCAGCGCGTCCAGGCGTCCAGCGCTGCCTTGCTCGCCACGTAGGCCGAGAAACGCGGTGCATTGGTGAGCACACCGATCGAGCTGATGTTCACCACATGACCCCGGCGCTTGGCCACCATGCCCGGCAGCAGACCCAGCGTGACACGCAGGCAGCCGAAGTAGTTCAGCTGCATGGTGCGCTCGTAGTCGTGGAAGCGGTCGTAGCTGTTCTCGATGGCGCGGCGAATCGAGCGGCCGGCGTTGTTGATGAGGAAGTCCACGCCGCCGAGCTCGCTCTGCAGCCAGCCCACCAGCGATGCGCAGGAGCCTTCGTCGGCGATGTCGCAGCTCCTGGCGTGCACCTGCGCCTCGCTGCCCGCGTGTTCGCGGATCTCCTGCGCCGCCTCGGTCAGTTTGGCTTCGTCGCGCGCGCAGATGACGGTGATGGCGCCGGCCTCGGCAAAGCGCTTGGCCGCCGCCAGGCCAATGCCCGAGCTGCCGCCCGTCACCAGCACCACCTTGCCGGCTACGGCGCCGCGCAGCGAGCGGTCGACATGCAGGTCCGGGTCAAGATGGCGTTCCCAGTAATCCCACAGGCGCCAGGCGTAGTCGTTCAAATCCGGGCATTCGATGCCGCTGCCCTTGAGCATGGCCGCCGCCTCGCGCCCGTCGAAGCGCGTCGGGTAGTTGATGAAGTGCAGCACGCCCTCGGGCAGGCCCAGGTCCTTCAGCACCGCCTCCTTGATGCGCCGCACCGGCGCCAGCACCAGCAAGCCCTTCCACACCGGCTGCGGCACGAAGCCCAGCAGTGCGGCATTCACGAACAGGTTGATGCGAGGCGCATGGGCCGCCTTGGCCAGCATGGCCAGCACGTCGCCCACACGGTAGCCCTTGGGGTCGATCAGGTGATAGCAGCCGCCGCGCTTCGTCACCTTATGCGCGATGTGGTCGAGCGCCGCCACCACGTAGTCCACCGGCACGATGTTCACGCGCCCTCCTTCCAAGCCGAGCGCCGGGAACCAGGGCGGCAGCAGCTGGCGCAGGCGTTGGATGGGCTTGAAGAAGTAGTAGGGGCCGTCGATCTTGTCCGTCTCGCCGGTTCGCGAGTCACCCACCACCATGGCTGGCCGGTAGATCGTCCAGGGCCGGCGGCAGCGCGTGCGCACCAAGGCCTCGCTGTCGTGCTTGGTGCGGAAGTAGGGGTGCTCCAGATGCTCGGCCTCGTCGAACATGTCCTCGCGGAACACGCCCTCGTACAGACCCGCAGCGGCGATGGAGCTGACGTGGTGCACATGACCGGCCTGGATGGCCTGCGCGAAGTCGATGAAGTGCCGCGTTCCCTCCACGTTCAGCCGCTGCTGCTGCGCCTCGTCGGCCTCCAGGTCGTAGACAGCTGCCAGGTGGAAGCAATGGTCCACCTGGCCCTTGAGCGCCTGCAGCTCACGCGCCGCCACGCCGAGCCGGGGCTGTTGCAGATCGCCCCAAACCGGCTGCACACGCTGCGCGCTCACTCCCCAGAAGGCCAGCAATTCGGGCAGCTTGTCGCGGCTGGCCTCGCGCATCAGGAAGGACACCCGGCTGCCACGCCGGGCGAGCAGGCGCTGCACCAAACGCCGGCCGATGAAACCCGTGGCTCCGGTGACGAAGTAGTGCATGGCGGTCTCCTGTGGAGCGTCCATTCTTCGCCGGGCTGGGCCGCAGCCGATGCTGGCGCTTACCCGTAATCCCCGGCCGCCCATAGAGGCCCGCCACTAGGAAACGGCGGTTTTCTCATAGAGGCGCTGCCTATAGTCACGGCCCATCGCTGCAGGTCTTTGCGGCGCGCAACCCTGGAGACTCAAGATGGTCAAGAAGCTGCAGAAATCCGCCCCCAAGAAGTCCGCTCCGGCCGCCGCCTTCAAGCCCGCCGCCCTGATGGACAACGCGCAGAACGTGCGCGACCAAGCGCAACAGATCTGGGCCGCCGGCCTGGCTGCCTTCAGCAAGGCACAAGGCGAAGGCACCAAGGTGTTCGATGCGCTGGTCAAGGAAGGCATGAGCCTGCAGAAGAAGACCCAGAGCCTCGCCGAGCAGAAGTTCACCGCCGTGGCCAGCAAGATGACCGGAATGGCCGGCGACGTCGGCAACAAGGCCGGCCAGCACTGGGACAAGCTCGAATCGATCTTCGAAGAGCGCGTGTCCAAGGCCCTGAAGAGCCTGGGCGTGCCCAGCGGCGCCGACATCAGCTCGCTGATTTCGCGCATCGACGCGCTGTCCGCCTCGATCGGCTTCGCTCCGGCGAAGAAGAGCCCCGTGGCCAAGAAGGTCGCCGCCGTGAAGAAGGCTGCCGCGCCTGCCAAGAAGACCGTGGCCAAGAAGGTTGCCGCCGTGAAGAAAGCCGCTGCGCCCAAGAAGGCCAGCCCGGTGAAGGCCGCGGCCAAGGCCGCCGAAAAGGTGGTGGCCGAAGCCAAGGTTGCCGTCAAGCGCGCGCCGCGTCAGGCCAAGGCTGCCGCCGCCAAGACCGTGGAAGCGGTCAAGGAAGCCGTGCAGGCCTGATCGCCTGACCCGGATCGCGGGTTCGCTTCCGCGAACTTGAAAGCGCCGTGAACCCCGCCATCTGGCGCAAAGGGTCACGGCGTTTTTTCATGCGGCCCGGGTAAGCCCGGCCGCCCGCCCTGCGCCCTCCTTTCTACAGTCCTGTCCATGTCCTCGACCCGTACCAAGCGCCCTCGCATCGGCCTCGCCCTGGCGGGTGGCGGGCCGCTGGGCGCCATCTACGAAGTCGGTGCGCTGTGCGCCCTCGAAGAGAGCATCGAGGGCCTGGACTTCAGCGACTGCGACGGCTACCTCGGCGTGAGCGCAGGCGGCATCATTGCCTCCTGCCTGGCCAACGGTTTGACGCCGCGCGAGCTGGTGGAAGGTTTCATCGAGAACTCCTCGCCGCCGCCCGATCACTTCGACCCCGCCGTCCTGCTGCGTCCGCACTGGCGCGAGTACGCCAGCCGCCTCAGCCGCCTGCCACGACTGGCCGGGGAAGCCGCCTGGAAGGTGCTGGTGGAAGGTCGTTCGATGCTCGGCGCGCTGGAGCGCCTGGGCCGCGTGCTGCCTGCCGGACTGCTCAACAGCGACGCGCTGGCCGCCCAGCTCAAGGCGATGTTCAGCCTGCCCGGTCGCAGCGACGACTTCCGCGAGCTCAAGCGCCCGCTGCTGCTCGTGGCCACCGACCTGGATTCCGGCGACGCTGTGGCCTTCGGCACACCCGGCTGGGACCACGTACCCATCAGCCGCGCCGTGCAAGCCAGCGCCGCGCTGCCGGGCCTCTACCCGCCGGTCGAGATCGACGGCCGCTTCCTCGTCGACGGCGCGCTGAAGAAGACCGTGCACGGCAGCCTGCTGCTCGACCACGGCATCGACCTGCTCTTCATGCTCAACCCGCTCGTGCCCTACGAGGCCGGGCACGCACGGCAGCTGGCCAGCCAGCGCATCCCCAAGCTGGTCGAAGGCGGCCTGCCCGTCGTGCTGTCGCAGACCTTCCGCAGCCTCATCCACTCGCGCCTGGAGCTGGGCATGCGCAACTACGCGCACAGCCACCCCAAGGCGGACATCCTGTTCTTCGAGCCCGACCATCGCGACGCCGAGCTCTTCCTGGCCAACACCTTCAGCTACCGCCATCGCAAGCAGTTGGCAGAGCATGCCTACCAGAGCACCCGCGCCGACCTGCTGCGCCGGGCTCCCGAGCTGCAGGAACGCCTGGCCCGCCATGGCCTGTCGCTCAACATGGACCGGCTGATGGACCCGACGCGCCGCCTGGTGCGCGTCTGGGACACGCCGAGCCGCCGCCCGCTGCAGCGGGCGCTGCTGCACCTCGACGAAATCCTCTCGCTGCTTGAGGCGCGCGCCGCGCAGGCTGGGGCCTGAACTTGGGCGCCATGCATGCGTTGTGCCCGACCGCCTCTTCACTCGTCACGCGGCTGATTGCCACCGGCCTGTCCCTGCTGCTGGCCGCCTGTGCCGGCTTCATCCCCCAGCCCGGCCCACCGCCCGAAGCGACGGCATCCCCTGATTCGGCCACCGCGGACTGCCAGCTGCTGACCTTGCCGCTGCTGGCCGTTGGCGACACTCAGGAGCACGAAGCCACCGGCTACCCGCTGCACGAGAACGACAGCGCGGTTGACGCCTACGTCGAAGTCGCACAGCGCCCTCCCGAGCAACCCTTGTTTGGTCGCCGCCTGCTGCAGCACGCCCTGCGCAGCGCGCCCGGATCTCCCTTCCTGCACCTGGGGGACGTGATGGACCTGAGTTGCCGCTCCGAGGCCGAGCGCATCACGCGCATCCTCGAGGCGCCCGGCCAGGTCGGCGCCGTGCTGCCCGGCAACCACGACGGACTGATGTTCGGCATCTACGCCTACCGGCTGGCCGAAGTGGCGCTGGACCGCGATGCCGAGCGCTGGCAGCGCGTGTGCCGCCGCGGTGGCGGGCAGGACGGAGAGCAGGCGCTGAGCAAGGGCGACTTCATGCGCCTGTACCTGGACAGCCTGCGCCGCGGCGCACTGCGGGGCGCAGGCCTGCCTTCGGCCGAGGGCCGCAGGCTGAGCTGGCGCCATCCGGACGCACAGGCCTTCCACTCCGCCATCGAGGCCGAATGGCTGGACGGCGTGCTGGCCGCCGACTCCTACATCGCCCAGCGCCTTCGCCTGCCGGCTGCGCCTGGAGCCAGCCGGACCGTCTACCTGATCGGGCTGGACACCAACCAGGCTGGCCTGCTGACCAGCACCTGGGACATCTTGCGCGGCCAGAGCCCCGGTTCGCTCGGCCATGTGCGCGCCAACCAGATCGAGGCGGTGCGCCCTTGGGTGACCGAGGGCCGACAGCGCGGCGACCTGCTGGTGTTCGCAGGGCATCACAACTGGAATTCGCTGGGCGTCACCAGCCGCCTCATGCTGCGACGGTTGATGCGGGAAGCCGATCAGCCGCTGATCTACCTGTCGGCCCACACCCATCGCGGCTTCTGGGCCTTGCATCGGGTGCTCGACGCACAACCGCTTCTGGAGCTGAATGTCAGCTCGCTGTCCGACTGGCCGCTCGCGTTCCGGCGCCTGCAGTTCGCCTGGAACGAGCGCACGCAGCGCCTGAAGCTGCATGGCGCCCTGCTGCCGCTGCGGCCGGACGGCGCCAGCGCGCAAAGCGATGCCGAGTTGCTTGAAGCCTGGGAGCACCAGGTCTGTGCGCCCATCGGCCTGGATCCGCTGACCTTGCTGCGGGCCGACCTGGACCTCGTGCGGCGCCAGCGCGAACAGCGCGGCAGCCTGGTCGAATGGGCAGTGTCGGCGCTGGCGCCCGTTTGCGAAACCTGCGAGGCCCCACTGTTCGAGCATGCACAGCGCTACCAGGACGAAATGCTCGACGCCATCCTGCAACTCGCCGCGCACCTGGGCGGTGGGGCGGCAGGGCTCTACGACGTGCCATTGCCCGCCTTCTGCGTCGAGCAGGACTTTGCCGACTGCGCCCGTGCGCTTCAAGCGCAGCCCGTGCGGGCCTTTGCCGACCAGGTCCTGCTGTTCCGCCACAAGGCGCAACTGGTGGACCTGCTGTCCAACGCGCTCGACCGCCTGGAGTCACCGCGTGCTGCGGCCTACATGGCCTGCCGCGCCGTGCAGGCGGCACGCCTGGACTTCGAGGCCACGCCGGACGACCGCAACGCCAACCGAGGCGAGGCGCGGCGCCGAAGCGAGCAGTTCTTCCGGGTGGAAGCCAGCGTGGGGCGCCAGTGACACCGCGCCGCAGCGCCTTGCTGGCCCTGGGGAGCGCTGGTCTGAGCGGGTGTGTCGGGCTGCAAGCGCCACCGGGTTCTGACGCTCTGGTGCCCTCGCCGGCCGATCTCTTGACGCCGAGTCGCCTCCTCGACCGGCGCGCCGCCTTCGCGCCGGTCTTGGCGCAAGCGCTGGCCCCTGAGCATGCCGTATCCGACTGGCTGCACCCCGCCCCTGCGTTGGCGCCAACGCCCAGTGCACGCCACAGGGTGGATGCGCGCCGTGCGGCGGGCGCCAGCGTGCTCCTCGTGCCCGGCCTGTTCAACGACTGCCTGGGCACGCATGCGCAGCCCTTCGCCAACGCCCGCGGCTACTCGGACTTCGCCGACCTCGGGCTGGCAGGCATGCGCTGCGTGGCGCTGCCCGGTCGCGGCAGCGTGGCCCACAACGGGGCCTTGCTGGCCGCCGAGATGCGTGTGGAGGCCGACCGCCCCGAGGTGCAAGAGCTGGTGCTGATCGGCTATTCGAAGGGCGTGCCCGACGCCCTGCATGCGCTTGCCGTGCTGCAGGCCAGCGGTGCCCTGCCGGCGCAACGCCTGTCGCTGGTGTCGGTGGCCGGTGCAGTGATGGGCACGCCGCTGGCCTCGCGTTTCGCCGAGCTCTACGACTGGCTGTCGCCGGCGGCACGCCTGCTCGGCTGCTCGGCGGCCGACGGCCCGGAGCTGGACGACCTTCGGCCCGAAGCCCGTGCACGCTGGTGGCAGGCGCACGCCCTGCCGCCCGACCTGGCCTGCTACTCGGTCATCGCGCAGAGAGACCCGCCCCAGCTGCCGCCGGCCTTGCGCCCCTTCGGCCGCCTGCTGGCCGAACAGGTGGGACGGAACGACGGCCAGCTCCACACCCGTGACGCGCTGCTGCCCCGTGGCGAGTGGCTGGCCGAAGTGCGCGCCGACCATTGGGGCGTGGCGCTGGACATGGACGCGCACCCCAATCCGCTGGTGCGCGCGGGCGCGGTCCAGGGCGCGCCCTTCCCGCGCAGCGCACTGCTGCGCGCCTTGCTGGCCTGGGTACTGAGCTAGCTTTGCACCCGCTGCAGCGCAATCTGCAGCACCTTGGCGTCGCTGCTGGCGCGGTGCCGGCCGATCGACAGCTCCTCGCGCACCTGCGCCACCACGCCGCCCCAGCGCGCCGCCTGCTCTTCGCTGAGCAGCTTGCGCAGGTCGTCGAGCTTGAAAGCGGGGGCGTCCTCAGCGGCGTCGAACAGGCGTGCGATCCAGGGGTAGTCCTGGGCCCAACCGTCGCAGTACACGGTTTGCCCAGCCAGTCGCGCATTGAGCTGGCGCGCCACCCAGGCCGCCGGCTTGCCATGACTGGTGAGCAGATCCCGTTCGATGCCGTGCAGCGCAGCAGCGGTCTCGTCCCAATGCGTCCAATCCTGCTCAGGCTGCACCAGGGTGCAGAAGAGTCCCCCCTCGGTGTCGACGAAGCCGATCTCGATCGGGTAGCTGCCGCGGCCAAAGCCGCTGGCCTCGACGTCGATGAAGGCCGGCGCGCTCATGCCAGATTGCGCAGTTCGCGCATGGCCACCGAGAGCATGGCCAGGTCGGCCTGCTTGCTCTCTTCCAACTCGGTCATCAGGCGCTGCGCACGCACCACCGAGGCCTTGTTGGCACTCTCCCAGCTGTCGAGCAAGGCGTCCAGGTCGCCTCTGCCACCACTGAGCACCTTGTGCGTGAGCTGCCGCTGCAGGCCGGCCAGATCGTCGGCCAGCGCCGTCTTGGCGCGCTGCTGCCAGTCGGAGCCAGCGGGCAGGTGTTCGACGAGTGAGGCCAGCCGTGCCAGACCCAGGCGCCGCGCCACACCCACGTGGACGCTGCTCACCTCAACAAAGCCGCGTTGCACGCCCTCGGCGACTTCGGCCACGTCGAGCGCCGCCAGCAGGCCGTCGGCCGAGGCGACGCGCGCGGCCAATTCCGGAGGCACGCCGGCCACCACCCAGCGCTGCGCCAGCTCGCTGCCCGCGGCCTCTGCCGCCAGTTGCGCGGCCAAGCTCTGCGCCGCCGGACGCAGGCGGTCGATGCTGCCCTGCATTGGCTCGGTGAGACCGCGCCAGCGCAGGAACCAGGCCGTGGCCCGTGCGGTGAGCTGACCCTCTTCGATGAGCAGCTCGGCCTGCGTGGCGTCGAGCACGCGGTTGTCCAGTTGCTCGACCTGCTCCCAGATGCCGACCTGGCCAAAGACCTCGCGCGCCAGCAGGTAGGCCCTCACCACCTGCGCCGGGCGGCTGCCGGTCTGCTCGGCCAACCGGTGCACATAGGTGGCGCCCACGCGGTTGACCATGCTGTTCAGCACATGGGTGGCGATGATCTCGCGCTTGAGCGGATGGCGCGGGATGTAGGCGGCCATCGATTCACGCAGTTGCGCCGGGAAGTAGCGGAACAGGGCCGTGCCGACCCAGGCATCTTCGAGCAGGTTGGAGTCGAGCAGCTCATCGAACAGCCACATCTTGCTGTAGGCCAGCAAGACCGCGCGTTCGGGCGTGGTGAGCGCGCCGCCCGCGTTGCGGCGTTCGGCAATCGCCTCGTCGTCGGGCAGGAACTCGATGGCGCGGTTCAGGCGCCCGGCCTTCTCCAGGAAGCGCATGAAGCGCGCTTCCTGGTCGAGCAGCTGCGGCCCCAGGCGGTGGGTGACGGACAGGCATTGCGTCTGGAAGACGTTGTCGCGCAACACCAGCTCGGCCACCTCGTCGGTCATCTGCGCCAGCAGCGCGTTGCGCTGTTTCTCTGTCATCTCGCCTTCGGCGGTGACCATGCCGAGCAGGATCTTGATGTTCACCTCGTGGTCCGAGGTGTCCACGCCGGCCGAGTTGTCGATGGCGTCGGTGTTGATGCGCACGCCCTTCATGGCTGCTTCGATGCGGCCGCGCTGCGTGCACCCCAGGTTGCCGCCCTCGCCCACCACCTTGCAGCGCAGCTCTCGGCCATCCACCCGCAGGAGGTCGTTGGCGCGATCGCCCACCTGCGCATGGCTCTCGCTGCTCGCCTTCACGTACGTGCCGATGCCGCCGTTGTAGAGCAGATCGACCGGCGCCTTGAGCAGCGCGTTCATCAGCTCGGTGGGTGTGAGACGCTCGGCCTCGACCTGAATGAGCGCGCGCACCTGAGGCGAGAGGGGAATGGACTTCTCGCTGCGCGACCAGACGCCGCCGCCGGCGCTGATCAGGCTGGCGTCGTAGTCGGCCCAGCTGGAGCGAGGCAGCTGGAACAGACGCTCGCGCTCCACGAAGGAGCGTTCGCAATCCGGATCGGGGTCGAGGAAGATGTGCCGGTGGTCGAAGGCGGCGAGCAGGCGAATGTGCCGCGACAGCAGCATGCCGTTGCCGAACACGTCGCCCGACATGTCGCCAATGCCCACCACGGTGAAAGGCCGCGTCTGCGTGTCGTGCCCCATCTCGCGGAAGAAGCGCTTCACGCTCTCCCAGGCGCCGCGCGCAGTGATGCCCATCGCCTTGTGGTCGTAGCCCACGCTGCCGCCGCTGGCGAAGGCGTCGCCCAGCCAATGGCCGTACTCGGCGCTGACCGCGTTGGCGTAGTCGCTGAAGGTGGCCGTGCCCTTGTCGGCGGCGACCACAAGATAAGGGTCATCGGCGTCGTGGCGCTTGACCTGCGGCGGGGGGGCGATGCCGCCACCAACGCGGTTGTCGGTTAGATCGAGCAGCCCGCGCAGATAGTCCTGGTAGCAGGCCACGCCCTCCTTCATGAAGGCCTCGCGGTCGGAACTCGGCGGCGCCTTCTTCAGCACGAAGCCGCCCTTGGAGCCAACCGGCACGATGACGGTGTTCTTCACCATCTGCGCCTTGACCAGGCCCAGCACCTCGGTGCGGAAGTCGTCTTGGCGGTCGCTCCAGCGCAGGCCGCCGCGCGCCACCTTGCCGCCGCGCAGATGCACGCCCTCGAAGCGGGGCGAGTAGACGAAGATCTCGAACATCGGCCGCGGCTCGGGCAGACCGGGCACGCGCTTGCAGTCGAACTTGAAGCTCACGAAGGCGCGGCGCGGACCGGCTTCGCCCGAATGGCCCTTGCCGGTGCGCCAGAAGTTGGTGCGCAACGTGGCCTGGATGAGCGCCAGCAACTGGCGCAGCACGCGGTCTTCGGACAGGCCGCTGACTTTTTCCAGCGCCTGCTCGATGGCCCGGACCTGGGTGGCCTCGGCCTCGGCATCTGCGTGCTCAGGATCGAAGCGCAGCTTGAAGAGTTGCACCAGCATGCGCGCGATGGGCGCGTGCGTCGCCAGGGCGGCTTCGATGGTTGCCTGCCCCAGCGGGAAGACCATTTGCTTGCAGTACTTCGCATAGGCGCGAAGGATGACAATGTCGTCAAAGGGCAGGCCTGCGCGCAGCACCAGCTTGTTGAAGTCGTCGTTCTCGACGCGCCCGTTGAAGACCTGCACGAAGGCCTGCTCGAAGAGCGGCGCCATGGTCTGGATGTCGATGTGCTCGGGCACCTGGGCGCGCAGGTCGAAGTCATGCACCGAGACGGCACCGCCAGCCACCCGGTGGTTGTGCTCGCCCATCACGCGCACGCCCATGTGCTCGAGCATCGGCAGGCTGTCCGACAGCACCACCGCCCCGCCCTGGCGGTAAACCTTGAAGCCCCACTGGTCGTCTTCAGCGCCCAGCGGCTTGTACAAGGCCACGGCCACCGGTTGCTCGGAGCTGAGCTGGGCGATCTTCACCACATCCGCCACGGCCGCACGGGCCGGCACGCGGGCGCGGTAGTCGGCCGGCATGCTGGCCTCCCAGGCCTTGAAGAGCTGCAGGCCACGCGCCTCGCCCTCGGCCTCGGTGAGGGCGTCGCGCAGCTGGTCGCTCCAGCGTCGCGCGGCCTGCGCCAGCTTCTGCTCCAGGTCCTTGCGCTCGAAGGGCGGCACGGCGCCCGGCGTGGTGCGGATGTAGAAGTGGATGCGAGCCAGCGCCGCCTCGCCCAGGGACACGTCGAACTCGCTGCTTACGCCATCAAAGGCCTGCATCAGGATGTCGTGGATGCGCATGCGCAGCTCGGTGCCGAAGCTCTCACGCGGCACGTAGACCAGGCAGGAGATGAAGCGGTCAAAGGGGTCGCGGCGCAGGAACAGGCGCAGGCGCTGGCGGTCGCCGAGCGCGAGGATGCCCATCGCGGTGTCGTGCAACTCGGCCACGCTGCTTTGCAGCAGTTCGTCGCGCGGGTAGGTCTCCAGGATGTGCGCCAAGGCCTTGGCGCGGTGTGAGCCGCTGCGGTAGCCGGCTTGCGCGGCGATCTCGGCCACCTTGCCGCGGATCAGCGGCGTCTCGCTGACGCGCGCCATGTAGGCGGTGGAGGTGTAGAGGCCCAGGAAGCGGTGCTCACCGATCACCCGGCCTTGGGCGTCGTAGCGCTTCACGCCCACGTAGTCGGTGTAGCCCGGCCGGTGCACGGTGCTGCGCTTGTTGGCCTTGGTGACCACCAGCACCGGCAGGGTGGCGCGTGCCAAGGCCTTGGCCTCGCGCGGCAGCACCGAGAAGCTGGCGGAGCGGGCTTCGTCGGCGGTCTCGCGCAGCACGCCCAGGCCCGACCCCGGAACCAGCTTGAGCACGTCCTCGCCGCCCTCCTCCAGCAGGTCGTGGCGACGGTAGCCGAGCAGGGTGAAGTGGTCGTCGGCCATCCATTCGAGGAAGGCGCGGCTCTCGGCCACGGTGGCCGCGTCCAGGCCTACCGGGGGGGTCGACAGCTCCTCGATCGCCTCGGCCAGCCGCGCCAGCATGGATTTCCAGTCATCCACCGCCGCACGCACATCGGCCAGCACGGCCTCGATGCCCTGCAGCAGAGCCTGACGGCGCTCGACCTCGACGACGCGGTCGATCTGGATCTGCATCCAGCTCTCGCGCGCACCGCCGTCCAGCTTCTGCAGCTGGCCGGAGGCGTCACGCTCCACCGCGAAGATCGGGTGCACGATGGCGTGCAGGGTGTAGCCCTGGCGATTGATCTCGACCGTCGTTGAATCGACCAGGAAGGGCATGTCGTCGTTGACGATCTCGATCACCGAATGGCGCGAAGCCCAGCCGTCTTCGGCCACGTTCGGGTTGATCAGTCGAACCTTGGGCTGCCCGGGCTGCCGCTGCTGACCGAACTGCCAGTGCGAGAGCAAGGCGCCGGCCAGATCTTCTGCACGCGCTTCCTGCAGGTCGTCGGCGTCAAGCTGCGCGAGGCAGGCTTCGGCAAACGGGGCAAATCCACTCTGGCGCTCGCTGCTCAGGCGGCTGGTGGCCACCGACATCACCTGGGTCAAACGCTCCTGGCGCAACCCGTCGTTGCTTGCGTCCATGCTGGTCTCCTTCGCATCGGAACAGGCCGGCATCCTAGGCCCCGCCGGTGCCTAGGACTTCCCCCGATGAGGACTAGGCGCTGCTCCCGCCCGCGACCGATCCAGAATGCAGCAACCCTCTGGAGATTCCCCGTGATCCTCGACCTGATCCCCGAAGCGGCCCGAGCGGCCGGCCTTGGCGCCTTGATGAAGGGCGCCGGCAAGGTGACGCGCTACATCCCCATTCCGCAGCCCACGCTGCTGGTGGGCCCTGGCTCCTCGGTGCGGCTGGCCGAGGCGATCGCCGGTTTCGGTCACGGCAAGTTGCTCATCGTCACCGATGCCATCCTCGCCAAGCTCGGCATCCTCAAGGGCATCACCGCCGCGTTGGACGCCAGCGGCACGCCCTACGCGGTGTTCGACGAGATCACCCCTGACGCGCCGATCCCGCTGATCGAGCGCTGCATGGCCTTCTACCGCGACGAGGACTGCGATGCCATCCTCGCCGTCGGTGGCGGCAGCAGCATCGACGCCGCCAAGGCCGTCTGCTGCGCCATCGCCAACCCGCGGCCGCTGCGCAAGCTGGCCGGCTACCTGAAGGGCCGTGCCAGCCCGGTCACCCTGTATGCCGTGCCCACCACCGCCGGCACCGGCTCCGAGGTCACGGTGGCGGCGGTCATCTCCGACCCGCAGAAGCAGGACAAGATCGTCATCATCGACCCGCGCCTGGTGCCGCGCATGGCCGCGCTGGACCCGAGCCTGATGGCCGGCCTGCCGCCCCCGGTCACCGCCGCCACCGGCATCGACGCGCTGACGCATGCCGTCGAGAGCTTCATCGGCCAGTGGGCGAGCGAGTACACCGAAGGCCTCTCCCTGGCAGCGGTGCAGATGATCTTCGCCAACCTGCGCGAGGCTTATTCCAACGGCGGCAACCTGGTGGCGCGCGAGAAGATGGCGCTCGCCTCCACCTACGCCGGCATGGCCTTCACCCGCGCCAACGTGGGCTATGTGCACGCCATCGCGCACCAGTTCGGCGGCCGCTATCACACCCCGCATGGTCTGGCCAACGCGATGGTCCTGCCGCATGTGCTGCGCTATTCGGCCCCGGACATCGTGCCACGCCTGGCCGCACTCGCGGTGCGTGCCGGCCTGGGCGACGAGAGCGAGCGCGACGATGAGTTGGCCGAGAAGTTCATGGCTGGAGTCGAGCAACTGAACCGCGACCTGGGCATTCCCACCACGTTGGAGAAGCTGCAGGAGAAGGACATTCCTGCACTGGCCCGTGCCGCCTGTGCCGAGGCCGAGACCTACCCGGTGCCGCGCTACATGACGGTCAAGCAGTGCGAGGCCTTGATCCGCAAACTCCTGCCGCAGAAGGCCGACAAGGCTGAGAAGGCTGCAGCATCTGACAAGAAGGCCGCTGCGCCCAAGAAGTCCGCTCCCCGCAAGTCCACCAAGAAAGCCTGAGGTTCAAGATCATGAAGAAGGTCGTCACCGTTTCGCTGGGCTCCTCCAAGTTCGACAACAGCTTCCGCACCAGCTTCCTCGGCCAGGACTTCGAACTCGTGCGCCACGGCGCCGACGACGACATGACCCAGGCCTGGGAGCTGATGCGGCGCAACCAGGGCGAGTGCGATGCCGTCGCGCTGGGCGACATCGGCGACCACTACCAGGTCGGCCTGAACTCGGTCATCAACAAGGAGACCAAGCGCCTCCTGAATGTGGTGACGCGGGTGCCGGCCACCAGCGGCGCGCGCCTGCGCCGCCTGCTCCAGGTGCGTGCGGTGCGCCACGCGCAGCACGAGCTCAAGGAGTACTTCAACAATCACATCGTGCTGTTCCTGTCGGGCATGCGGAACTACGACATGGCCGTGGCCATGTCCGACTACACAAAGAACCTGAACTTCGCCGACGCGCTGTTCCAGACCGGTGCACCAGCCATGCTGACCTCGCTGGACCAGCTGGAAATGTTCGCCAAAGGCAGCAAGCTGCTGCTGCCGCGCAAGCCGCGCGAGATCCTCGAGAAAAGCCTCTCCGGCCTGAAGCGCACCAAGGTGATGTCCGAAGTGGCCAAGGCGCACACCGTGGTGGGCACCTACCCGGAGCTGAAGGCGGTGGGCACCGTCGGCAACCTGAACGGCAAGACCGTCATCACCTCGGCGGTCGACGACGAGCGCATGGCCTTCTTCAAGCGCTGCAAGGTCAATCTGGTCATCGACGTCTCGCCCAAGCTCTTCCCCAAGGTGGTCGGCGTGCACACGCTGGAGGCCATGATCCTGGCCAAGCTCGGCATGCCTGAGGAAGAGGTCAGCGACGACGACTTCAACGAGATCCTCGACGAGCTGCAGGCCAAGCCGCGCCTGCTGCACCCGACCGGCAAGTTCCGCGACATCCGCCGCTTTGCCTTCGTCATCCACCCGCTGTCACAGGAATTCATCCGCAAGGGCTTCCCCATCCCCAAGGGCACGCCCAAGGTCATCATGAACCAGATCGAGACCCTGGCCGCGCACATGCCGCCCATGGTCTATTGCAAGATGGAGAACATCGTCTCGCCCACCGGGGCCGAGGCCGAGGGCTGGCTGATCAGCGTGGGCGGCACGCCCAAGGAAATGCTGGCGCGCAGTCCCGAGTTCACCTACCGCCGCCTGCTCATGGCCTCGGAGATGGCGCGCAAGCTCGGTGCCCAGATCATGGGCTTGGGCGCCTTCACCAAGGTGGTGGGCGACGCCGGCATCACCGTGGCGCGCCGCGCCAACATCCCCATCACCACGGGCAACAGCTACTCGGCCTCGGGCGCGCTTTGGGCTGCGGCCGACGCCATGAAGCGCATGGGCATGGTCGGCATCGACCCGAAGACCAAGAAGGTCAAGGCCAAGACCATGGTCATCGGCGCCTCGGGCTCGATCGGCTCGGTGTCGGCCCGCCTGCTCGCCATGGCCTTCGATCAGGTGGTCATCGCCGGTCGAGACATGGGCAAGCTCAATGAGCTGAAGAAGTCCATGCTGAAGGACGCCCCCGATGCCGACATCGTCTGCTCCACCGACTACGACAGCCTGCTCGGCGAGATGGACATGATCGTCACCTCCACCAGCGGTGCGGGCAAGAAGATCCTCGACATCACCAAGGTCAAGCCCGGCTGCGTCATCACCGACGTGGCACGCCCGCTCGACCTGCCGCCCGAGGAAGTGGCCAAGCGCCCTGACGTGCTGGTCATCGAGTCGGGTGAAATCGAGCTGCCCACGAAGGTGCGCGGCATGAAGAGCATCGGCCTGCCGCCCAACGTCATCTACGCCTGCCTGGCCGAGACCATCGTGTTGGCGCTCGAAGGCCGCTTCGAGGTCTTCACCATCGGCCGCGACACCGAGTGGCCCAAGGTCAAGGAGATCTACCGCCTGGGCCTCAAGCACGGCATGAAGCTCGCCGCCATATCTGGCGTGAACGGGGTCTTCACCGACGAAGACATCGCCAAGGTGAAGAAGCTGGCGCTGGAGGCGCGCAAGACCTGGAAGGTCGGCGACCGCATCGGCGGCCCGCGCGCTGAAGCGCCGGCCACCGAGGCCAAGCCCATGAAGAAGGCACCTGCCAAGAAGGCAGGCGCCGCGAGCAAGGCGGCCCCGGCCAAGAAGACCGCTCCCGCGAAGAAGGCGGCGCCGGCGAAAAAGGCCGCGCCGGCGAAAAAGGCCGCTCCCGCCAAGAAGGTCGCCGCCCAGTAAGCCCGCGTCCATCCAGCCGGGGCCCGCGCGCCCCGCTGGGTGAACGACCGACTGCCCGTGCCCATCCCTGCCAAGCCCCCCGCGCCTTGGCGCAGCATGCTGGTGTACGGCCTGCTGCTGGCCGTCGGCATCGGCCTGCTGGAATGGCTGGACTTCCGTCGCCTGGCCCGGCTGCACGGCGGCGGGCTCTGGGTGGCACTGATCGCCGCCGGCTTCCTGCTGCTGGGCGTTTGGCTCGGCGCCCAGCTGGTACGACGCGGGCGGCCACCCGAGCCCGAACCCTTCGCTGGGAACCCGCGGGCCCAGGCTTCGCTGGGCCTGAGCGATCGCGAGATGGAGGTGCTGGGGCTGATCGCCGGCGGGTTGTCCAACAAGGAGATGGCGCGGCAGCTCGATGTCTCGCCCAACACCATCAAGACCCATGTGGCCCGGGTGCTGGCCAAGCTGGAAGCCAGCCGCCGCACCGACGCCCTGCGCCGCGCTCGCGAGCTGGGCTTGTTGCCTTGATCGGCCTGCTTCCGGGTGATTCCACTGGAATCACCCCTTCGGGTGACGACTTTCTGCCGGCAAACCGGCGCAATGCGGGGCACCCAAACCCCCAGGATCTCCTATGACCCTCCCTCGCCTCATCGCCTGCTACGGCCTGATCGCCGGCCTCGTCTGCGGACTGCCGCTGTTCGCCATCTTCCTGTTGCTGAAGGAGCAGCCGCCCATGCCCTGGGGCATGGTGCTGGGCACGCTGACCATGCTGCTGGCCTTCAGCGCGATCTTCGTGGCCGTGAAGCGGCACCGCGACGAGCAACTCGGTGGCGTCATCCGCTTCCTCCCGGCCTTTCTCATCGGCCTGGGCATCAGCCTGGTGGCCACGGTTTGCTATGTGCTAGCCTGGGAAGCCGCGCTGGCCGTCAGCGGCACGGACTTCGCGGCCGAATACAGCAAGGCCGCGCTGGCCAAGGCGCAGGCAGAAGGCGCGGGTCGCGAAGTGCTCGATCAGATGGCGACCGATCTGGCCCACTTTCAGGCCTTGTACGCGCAACCGCTGGCACGCATGGGCATCACCGCCTCGGAGGTGCTGCCGGTGGGCCTGCTGGTCTCGCTCATCGCGGCAGCCTTGCTGCGCAACCCGCGCTTCCTGGCGGCGCGCTGAGCGTCGTCGAGCTGTCTCCGGGCGGCCGAACTGCCGGGCCAAGGTCGCGCTTTCGAACCGTTCGGGCCGGCGGTCGCGCAAGGCCGCCGCACACAATCCGGGCGTCCGACACCGCGCCCCGGCCTTGCACGCACTGCCCGCTCCGTACGCACCGTACGCCCCTTCCACCCTGCTCCGCAATCGCGCGGAAGCGCGCATGCTTCGGCGCAGCCTGGTGCTGGCGGCCCTGTTGCACTTATGGCTGGCGGTGCTGGTCGGCACGGCGCCGTCCGACGCCCCCACCCAAGGCGGCTGGGGCCGCCTGACGGTGACGATGGTCGGCCCGCGCGGCGCGGCCGAG
>JAFLDE010000169.1 GCA_017302655.1 Burkholderiales bacterium | reverse complement strand
GAGCGGCGCACGGCGCGCCGGCTCAGCCAGGGCCAGCGCCGTCGCGCGGCCTTGGCGCAGCTGGCCCTGCCGGCGGCTCAAGCGCAGCCCGAGGTCTGGTTGCTCGACGAGCCCTTTGACGCGCTCGACGACGCCGGCATCGCCACCCTGGTGGCGCTGCTGCATGAGCACCTTGAGGGCGGTGGCGCGCTGCTCTTTACCAGCCACCAGCCGGTGCCGCAGCTTCGGCTGACGCGGGAGTGCCGGCTGTGAGCAGCCTCACGTTGCTCGGCCGAGAACTGCGCCTGACGGCCCGCCGGCCGCTGGATGCGCTGATGCCCCTGGCCTTCTTCCTGGTGGCGGCCTCGCTGTTCCCGCTGGGCATCGGGCCCGAGCCCGAGCGCCTGCGCGAGATCGCCCCCGGCGTGCTCTGGGTGGTGGCGCTGTTTTCCACCCTGCTGTCGCTGCACCGCGTGTTTGAAGGCGACTGGGCCGACGGCACGCTCGACCAGCTGATGCTGCCGCCGCAGTCGGCGCTGCGCCTGGCCGGCGTGAAGGCCCTGGCGCACTGGCTGACCCAAGGCTTGCCCCTGCTGCTGGTGGCGCCGCTGCTGGCGCTGATGTTCGGCCTGGGTGGCGAAGCCCTGGGCCTCTTGATGCTCACGCTGCTGCTGGGCACGCCAGTGCTCAGCTTGCTCGGCACGTTGTCCGCGGCACTCACCCTGGGCCTGCGCAATGGCGCGGTGCTCAACCTGCTCATCAACCTGCCGCTGGCCGTGCCGGTGCTCATCTTCGGCAGCGGCGCGGTGGCCGCTCAGCAGGCCGGCCAAGCCGCGCAGGGGCATCTGGCCCTGCTCGGCGCTCTTTTGCTGATCACGTTGGTCTTCGCGCCGCTGGCCACCGCCGCAGCGCTGAAGATCGCCATCCAATGAAGCCATGAGCGGCCTCTACCACTTTGCGGCGCCGGTGCGCTTCTACGGACTCACGGGGAGCCTGCTGCCCTGGCTGTGGGCGGCGGTGGCCGTGTTGGGCGGCGCCGGGCTTTACCAGGGCTTCGTGCTGGCGCCCACCGACGCCACGCAGGGTGAGGTCTACCGCATCCTCTTCATCCATGTACCGGCCGCTTGGCTGGCGATGGTGCTCTACCTTGCGATGGCC
Organism: Burkholderiales bacterium; assembly: GCA_017302655.1. GTDB lineage: Bacteria > Pseudomonadota > Gammaproteobacteria > Burkholderiales > Burkholderiaceae_C > Inhella. The sequence goes on along the minus strand of JAFLDE010000169.1, from coordinate 4,284 downwards.
TTCTGGGCGGTGGTCGGCTGGATCACCAAGGCGCGCCTGGCCTCGCTGCTGGCGCGCGCCATCGCGCCCACCGGCGCGCTGTTCGCGCTCATCGCGCTGTTCAGTGGCGCACTTTGGGGCCAGCCCACCTGGGGCACCTGGTGGGTGTGGGACGCGCGGCTCACTTCCACGCTGTTGCTGTTCTTCCTCTATGTGGCCTATCTGGCGCTGGTGGGGGCCATCGACGACGTGCAGCGCGCCGACCAGGCCGGGGCGCTGCTGGCCCTGGTGGGTGCGTTCAACGTGCCGGTCATCTACTTCTCGGTGCGTTGGTGGAACACCCTGCACCAGGGCGCCAGCATCAGCATGACGGCAGCGCCCAAGATGGCCGAAACCATGCTCAGCGCCTTGCTGCTTTGCACCCTGGCGTGCTGGGCCTACGCCTTTGCCGTCGTCTTCCAACGCACCCGCGCACTCCTGGTGGAGCGCGAGAGGCACACCGCCTGGGTCCAGGAGCTGCGCGATGCGCGATGACCACGCCCTCTACCTGGCCGCCACTTACGGGCTGGCCTTCGTCCTGTTCGTGCTGGAGGCGCTGCTGACCGTGCGCCGACATCGCCAGGCTCTTCGTTCGACCGAGGACGACGCATGAAACTCCGCCACAAACGGGCCTTGATCGTGGCCGCCGCCGTGGCCGCCCTGGGCGGCGCCGCGCTGCTGGTGGTGCGCGCCATGCAGAGCAACCTCGTGTTCTTCTACACACCCACCCAGGTGGCCGCCCAGGAGGCGCCGCAGGGCAAGAGCTTCCGCGTCGGCGGGCTGGTGGAGCCAGGCAGCGTGCGGCGCGAGGGCGTGCAGGTGCACTTCGTGGTCACCGACGGCGCCCGAGCCGTGCCGGTGCGCTACCAGGGCGCCTTGCCGGACTTGTTCAAGGAAGGCAAGGGCGTGGTGGCCCAGGGCAAGCTGGAAGGCACGGTGTTCGCCGCCCGCGAGGTGCTGGCCAAGCACGACGAGAACTACATGCCGCCGGAAGCGGCCGTCGCTCTTGAGGCGGCGCATGGGAAGAAGCAGCCTTGATCGTCGAACTCGGACACCTGTTGCTCTGGTTCGCGCTGGGCCTGGCGCTGTGGCTGGGGCGCGGCTGCTGGCAGAGCGTGGGGTTGCCTGAGGCACGCCGCGGCGGCGCGCTGCTTGCGCTGCTCGTGCTGGCGGGATTTGCGGCGCTCAGTTGGGCGTTCGCGGCGAAGGATTTTTCGGTCGCCTACGTGGCCCAGCATGCGCACAGCGACCTGCCGCTCGCCTACCGGCTGGCCGGCGTGTGGGGCGGACATGAGGGCTCGCTGCTGCTCTGGGTGAGCCTCTTGGTGAGTTGGCAATGGGTGCTAACGCGCGCCCGCCTGGCCGACGAAGCCCTGCACGCGCGCAGCCTGGCCGTGCTGGCCCTGCTGGCGGCGGGCTTCCTGCTCTTCATGCTGGTGACCTCGAACCCCTTCGAACGCATCCTGCCGCCGCTGCCCGAGGGCCGCGACCTGAACCCGCTGCTGCAAGACCCCGGCATGGTGCTGCATCCGCCGCTGCTCTACATGGGCTATGTGGGCTTCGCCGTGAGCTTTGCGCTGGCCGTGGGCGCGCTCCTGCAGGGCGAGGTGACGCCGGCCTGGGCGCGCGCTGCGCGGCCCTGGGTGCAGGCGGCCTGGGCCTTCCTCACCCTGGGTATCGCGCTGGGCAGCTTCTGGGCGTATTACGAACTGGGCTGGGGCGGCTGGTGGTTCTGGGACCCGGTGGAGAACGCCAGCTTCATGCCCTGGCTGGCCGGCACGGCCTTGCTGCATTCGCTGGCCGTCACCGACAAGCGCGGCGCCTTCAAGGCCTGGAGCGTGCTGCTGGCGCTGCTGGCCTTTGCGCTGTCCTTGCTCGGCACCTTCCTCGTGCGTTCGGGTGTGCTCAGCTCGGTGCATGCCTTCGCCACCGACCCGCAGCGCGGGCTATTCATCCTGGCCTTCCTCGTCGTGGTGGTGGGCGGCGCGCTGAGCCTGTATGGCGCGCGGGCGGCGCGCCTGGGTCTGGGCGCGCGCTTCGGCCTGCTCAGCCGTGAAACCGGCTTGCTGGCCAACAACGCCATGCTGCTGGCGGTGTGCGGCGCGGTGCTGCTGGGCACGCTCTACCCCTTGTTTCTCGACGCGCTGACCGGCCAGAAGATCTCTGTCGGCCCGCCTTACTTCGAAGCCGTGTTCGTCCCCCTGATGGCGCCGCTGCTGCTGCTGCTCGGCGTGGGCCCGGCGCTGCGCTGGGGGCAGGCCGATGCCCCTTCGCTGTGGCAAGGCCTGCGCGGGCCGGTGCTGCTCACGCCGCTGGCGGTGGGGCTGACGGCCTGGGGCACGGGGGCGCACAGCGCCGGGGCCTTGATGGGCCTGGCGCTGGCCGCCTGGGTGCTGCTCACCGCGTGGTTCGAGCTCTGGCCCAAGCTGCGCGAGCGCCGCGCCCCGGCGCGCTCGGTGGCGGCCATGCTGCTCGGGCACGCGGGCATCGGCGTGTTCATCGTCGGCGTCACTCTGGTGGGCAGCCTGCAGCAGACGCGCGACCTGGCCATGGCGCCCGGCGAGCGCGTGGAAATGGCCGGCCTGCGCTTCGAACTGGTGAAGCTGGAGGCGGTGCAGGGCCCCAACTACGAAGCCATGCGCGGCACCCTGCGCGTGTGGGATGGCGAGCGCCTGCGCGCCGAGCTCTTCCCTGAGAAGCGCGCCTACCCGACGAGCGAGATGCCGATGACCGAGGCCGGCATTGCCCGCAGCTGGCGCGGCGACATCTACGTCTCGCTGGCCGAGCCCCTGCCGGAGAACAAGGGTTGGATCGTGCACCTGGCCACCAAGCCTTTCGTGAACTGGATCTGGGGCGGCTGCCTGCTCATGGCACTGGGGGCTTTCGTGGCGGCCAGCGACCGGCGCTACCGCGGGGGGCGCGCATGAAGCTCAAGCTGTTGCTGCCGCTGGGTCTGTTCCTGCTGCTCGCCCTCTTTCTGGCGCGCGGCCTGCAGCTGAATCCGCGCGAGCTGCCCTCACCCCTGGTGGGCAAGCCCCTGCCGGCCTTCACCTTGCCCACCCTGGCGGCGGGCACGCTGAGCGACGCGCAGTTTCGCGACGGGCGCATCGGCGTCATCAATGTGTTCGCCTCCTGGTGCGCGCCCTGCCGGGTGGAGCACCCGCTGCTGATGGACCTGGCGCGCCGCCACCCGCGCGTGCACTTCGTCGGCCTGGCGCACAAGGACGCGCCGGCGGCGGCCGAGCGCTTCCTGATGGAACTGGGCAACCCCTTCGCTGCCGTGGCGCTCGATGAAAAGGGCCGTGTTGGCATCGACCTCGGCGTGTACGGCGTGCCCGAGACCTTCGTCGTCTCCGGCGACGGCCGCGTGCTGCACAAGCATGTCGGGCCGCTGACGGCCGAGGCACTGCGCGAACGCATCGAACCCCTGCTGCGATGAGCCAAGCTGCCTCCGCCCCCACCTCCACCGCTCTGGATCTTCAGGATCCGCTCGCGCTGCGCACCCAGGCGCTGTCTTCCCAGCTGCGCTGCCTGGTGTGCCAGAACCAGACCATCGCCGACTCGCAGGCCCCGCTGGCCGTCGACCTGAAGAACCAGGTGCGCGAGCAACTGCAGGCCGGGCGCAGCGACGCCGAGATCCTGCGCTACATGACCGACCGCTACGGCGACTTCGTGCTCTACAAGCCACCGGTGCAGACCAACACCGCCTTGCTCTGGGCCGGCCCGGCGCTGCTCATGGGCGGTGCCCTGCTGGGCCTGGGCTGGGTGCTGCGCCGCCGCCAGCAGCTGGGGCAGGATGCCTTCGAGGCGCCCCCCGAGGAACCCGCGCCATGAAGTGGCCTGCCATCGTTTTCGTCCTGCTCGTCGGCGCCGCCGGCTATGCCTGGAAAGGCAACTGGCACGGCTTCTTTCCACCGCCGGCCCCGGACCCGGCCGAGGACATGGTGCTGCGCCTGGCCGAGCGCCTGAAGACCGAGGGGGGTGGCGCGGCCGAGTGGGCGATGCTGGGTCGCTCCTACGTGGTGCTGGAGCGCCCCGCCGAAGCCGCCGCCGCCTACCGCAGCGCGCTCAAGCTGGAGGTGCGCGCCGACTGGCAGGTGGATCTGGCCGATCTGCTGGCCAGCGAACAGCAGGGCCGCTTCGACGGCGAGCCGAGCCAGCTGATCGACGCCGCGCTGGCTCAAGACCCCGATCACCTGAAGGCCCTGGCGCTGGCCGCCAGCCGCGACTGGCGCGCCGGCCGGCGCGACGCCGCGCGGCAGCACT
>JAFLDE010000168.1 GCA_017302655.1 Burkholderiales bacterium | reverse complement strand
CGCGACTTGCGCGGCGGCCAGGGCCTGCACGATCTGCGGCCCTTCGGCCTGGTGCACCCAGCGCGCCACGCGGCCGGTGGCCGGCTGTTCCAGGGCCTGCAGCGGGCCCAGCTCCAGGCGCCGGCCGCCGATGTGATGCGGCACCGGGCCGGGGTCTTCGAAGGGCAGGAAACTCATGCGGGCCAGTCTAGGCAGACCGGCCCTTCAGGCGGTTCGTCATGCGACGAAGCGCCCGAATCATCCTAGAAACGGCAGTTGGACGCGGTCGAGTGTGCCGTGATGCGGTGCGCTGGCAAGGCGCGCCGACGCAGCGGGCTCGTGCCCGCCATGAGAAGCAACGCTGTCAGCGTGCCGCAGCGCGGTGCAATCGGCCGCGTAGCGCTCTCACCCAAGCGGCGTGCGGAGCCGTGAGCACGTTTCGTTGTGCTGCTCGGGACTTGCATGCGGCGGCGAGCGGTCAACCGCCGCTTCTAGGATCATGTGGCCTAGCGCGGCCGCAGATAGCCTTGCGGCTTCGGCGTGCGCTGCGCGGGGGCTTGCGCGGGCAGCTGCTTGAGCAGGTGCTCGACGGCGGCCTGCAGCTGCTGGTCCTCGCCCTTGAACGCGGTGCGGGGCAGGTTGTCCACCAGCAGGTCGGGCTGCACCCCGCGGCCTTCGACCATGAAGGCGCCCTCGGCGTCGATCACGCCGGTCTCGGCGGCGCGCATGATGCCGTTGTCGGCCAGGCGGTTGCTGTCGCTGAGCCAGACGCCGGCGCCGCTGCTGGGCGTGCCGATGACCGCGCCCAGGCGCAGCTTCTGCACGCCGGCGGCGAAGGTCTCGCCGTCGCTGTACGTTTGCTCGTTGATGAGCACGGCCAGCGGTCCGCTGAAGGCGTGCTGCATGTTCGGATAGGGCGCGCTACCGGCCGGGTGGCGCGGCTGGAACCAGGCCCAGGCACGGCGCAGCAATTTCTCGATCACCCAGGAGTCGATGTTGCCGCCGTTGTTGAAGCGCACGTCGATGACCAGCGCCTCCTTGTCGAGCTGGGCGTAGAAGTTGCGGGCGAAGTCGGCGATGTCGTTCGGCCCCATGGCGCGCAGGTGCAGGTAGCCGATGCGCCCCTGGCTGGCCTGCGCGGCCCGCTCGGCGCGGCTGTGGCGCCAGTCCTGATAGCGCAGCTGGCTGTCGCGCTGGGCGTCGACCGGGGTGACGATGCGATCAAAGCTGCGCCCGTCGGGCTTCTTGATGCTCAGGCGCAGGGCCTTGCCGGCTTCCCCCTGCAGCAGCACGCTGCCCTGCGGCCAGCTGAAGCGGCGGCCGTTGACGGCGGTGATGAGGTCGCCTTCGGCGATGTCCAGGCCGGTGGCCAGCAGCGGGCCGGCGTCCTGCGGCAGCTCGGGGTCGCCGCGGTAGAGGCGGGCGATGCGCACGCCGCCTTCGGCCGGCTCGAGGCGCGCGCCCAGGCCGGCCACGGCGGGCGGCTCTTCGGCATGGCTGGGTGGCAGGTCGCCGTTGCTCACCTGGCTGTGCAGCAGGCTGAGGTCGCCCACCATCTGCGCCATCAGCTCGGCCAGTTCGCTGCGATCGCCCACGCGCGCCAGCAGGGGCTCGTGGCGGGCGCGGCTGGCTGCCCAGTCGATGCCGTGCAGGCCGGCGTCGTAGAAGTGGTCGCGCTGCAAGCGCCAGGCGTCGTGGAACATCTGCCGCCATTCGTCGCGCGGGTTGACGGCGATCTGCCAGTCGCTCCAGCGCACGGTCTGCTTGGCCAGATCTGCAGGCAGCTTGGCGCCGGCATCGACCAGCACGAGGTCGGGCGCGCCGCCGGGGCTGGCGGGTTCGCGCAGCAACAGCAGGGTCTTGGCGTTGCCGCTCAGCTGGAAGCCGCGCACGCGCTCGCTGTGGGCGTCGGGGTTGGCGCCGGGCTCCAGGGCCAGGGTGCGAAGGGTGGCACCGTCGCGCCACCACAGGCGCTTGCCGTCGGTGGCCAGGTCGCGCACGCGCCCGTTGGCGCCCGGCACCGCGTACAGGCGCTCGGCCAGGCCTTCGGTGACGAGGCGCGGCAGGGCCTTGCTGTCCGGCTTGGCGTCTTTCGCGTCCTTGGCGTCGGGCTTGGCGTCCGCCTTGCCGTCTTTCTGCTCAGCCTTGGCCGCCGCTTTGGCCGGCTCCGGCAACTCGTCCCTGGCCTGGAAAGGCGGGCGCAGGCCGGGTTGCAGGGCCAGCGCGAAGACCTGCTCGCCGGGTTCGAAGGCAGGGCCCATGTTGCGGTCGGCCCAGACGGATTGCCCGCTCTGCAGCGTGAACTGGCGGCGGCTGGCGAAGTAGAGCCACTGCCCGTCGGGGCTGAAGGCGGGGTCGTTGGCGTCGTAGCGCTCGCTGGTGAGCGGGCGGTGCTGGTCGTCGGCCAGGGTGTAGAGCCAGAGACGGCTGCGGAAGGCGGCCTGGTCCACGCCGCGCGTGTAGACCAGGGCCTGGCCGTCCGGATGCCAGCGCAGCTGGTCGAAGCTGCCGCGCTTGGTGGCGCGGCCGATGACGCGGGTCTGCGCGCCGCCGGTGGCCTGCAGCTCGGTCAGGTAGAGCGTGCCGGCCAGGTCGGTGTGCGCCACCTGCTTGCCGTTGGGCGAGACCGCCAGGCGCAGGCGGCGCATGCTGCCGCCCTGCGTGAGCTGCTTGGGCGGCGCGTTGCCCAGGGCGTCGAGCTGCCACAGCTCCATCTCGCCGCTGGCGTCGCAGAAGGCGAAGACCGAACGGTTGTCGCTGCTGAAGGCGCTGCTTCGACAGCGGTTGAAGCCTTCATCCCCCGCAAGGCCCTGTTGCAACACGGCGCGGCGCGCGGCCTGCGTGCCGAGCGTGGCCAGGCGGCCGCGCACGGCCAACACCACGCGCTCGCCGTTCGGCGACACGGCGCCATCGGTCAGGAAGTCCTGCGGCTTCTTGATCCAGCGCGTGGCCAGCTGTGGGTGGTCGCCGGCCAGGGTGATGGGCAGGGGCTGTGGACTGCCGGGGGCAGCGTTCAGGTCCACGCGCAGCAGGTCGGCGCCGCGCGACACCACGGCCACGGAGCCGCTCAGGCTCAGGTGCTGGATGTCGAAATCCTTCCAGGCGGTGTGCTGGCGCAGGTCCTCGCCGTTCGGGGCCGCCGACCAGAGGTTGTAGAAGCCGTCGCGGTCGCTCAGGAAGGCGATGCGCTCGCGGCCCTGGGCGTCGCGCCAGGGCAGGGCGCGGCGGTCGTTGGCACGCGGGCCGCTGAGCCAGGGGCGCGCTTCGGCCTCGCCCTGCAGGGCCATCACCCACAGGCGCGCCATGGCGCCGCCCCGGTAGGCCTTGGCGTTGTCGCCGCGCAGGCCGTGGCGGGTGAAGTAGAGCGTGCGGCCGTCCAGGCTCAGCGCGGCGTCGGTGGCGTCGCCCACTGGAAGGAGTTCGAGCTGGGTGCCGTTCTGGCGCCACAGTTGTGTAAAGGGCCGGCCATCCAGGGCCGGCGCGGTGAGCAGCAGGCGGCCCTGGCCGTCGTGGCCGAGCAGCTTCAGGTTGGCCTGCGCCAGCCAGGTGCGGCGCTGCGCGGGGCCGCCGGAGAGATCCTGCGTGTAGACGTCGCCCGCGCCGTCCAGCCGGCCGACGTAGGCCAGCGTGCGTCCGTCGGGCAGCAGCACCGGCCAGGCTTCGGCGCCGGGGTGCGTGGTCAGGCGCGTGGCCGCACCGCCCTGCGCGCCGACGCGCCACAGGTCGCCCTGGGCGCGGAACACCAGGGTGTCGCCCTGCAAGGTGGGCTGGCGGTAGAAGCCTTGGGGACCGGGGGCCGTCTGCGCGACGGCAACGCCGCAGCCCAGCAGCAGTGCGAGCAAGTGTTTCATGGTCGTCCTCTTGTTGTGGCGCGCATTCTGAGGATGCGTCGCGCGCAGGCCATCCGTCATGGCCAGAGACTGGACAATCGCCGCCATGGATTCCGTCATCGATCGCCTGCAGGACCTGCTGGACGCCGTGCCCGAGCCGCTGCAGCCGCTCGATGTGGCCATGCTGGACGGCTACCTGACCGCCGTGGCGCTGCAGCCGCGCACGCCGCCGCCGGCCGAGTGGATGCGCTGGGTGCTGGATGGCGACGAAGGCCGCGAGCCGCCGCCCGGCTTTGACGCCGAGCCGATTCGCTCGCTGGCCATGCGCCGCCTGCTGCAACTCGATGAGGCCATCCGCCGCCGCCAGTGGTTCGATCCGTTGATCTTCGAGACCGAGGACGAGGACGACATCCAGGGCGCCGTCTACCCCTGGGTGGCCGGCTTCGCACTCGGCGCCGACGCCTTCCCGCGCGGCCTGATGGGCTGCAGCGAGAGCGCCCTGCTCGAACCCCTGGCCGGGCTCTACCAGTTCCTCGACCCCGAGGATCTGGAAGACGCCGACGAACTGCTCGAAGCCATCGAGGGCATCGAGCCGGCGCAGTCGCTCGAAGAGGCCGTGGAGGTGCTGGTGGCGCACTCTCTGCTGTTGGCCGATGTGAGCCGGCCGCAGGCCAGCAAGCCGGCTGGCGTCAAGGGGCCGAAGGCACCAGGAGGCCGCGCTGCACGGCCGGGCGGGCCAGGAAAGCGTCGAGCGAGCGGGCCACCGCGGGGAAGTCGTTGAAGCCGACCAGTTCGCCGGCTTCGTAGAAGCCAACGAGGTTGCGGATCCACGGGAAGGTGGCGATGTCCACCATCGAGTACTGGTCGCCCAGGATCCAATCGCGCCCGCGCAGGCGCTCGTCCAGCACGCCCAGCAGGCGGCGCGACTCGGTCACGTAGCGGTCGCGCGGGCGCTTGTCCTCGAACTCGCGCCCGGCGAATTTGTGGAAGAAGCCGAGCTGGCCGAACATCGGCCCGAGCCCGCCCATCTGGAACATCAGCCATTGCAGGGCCTCTGCGCGTGCGGCCGGCGCCGTGGGCCAGAGGCGGCCGGTCTTCTCGCCCAGGTACACGAGGATGGCGCCCGATTCGGCGAGCACCAGGGGCGAGCCGGGATAAGCGCTGTCCGGATCGACGATCACCGGGATCTTGCCGTTGCCGTTCAAGGCCAGGAACTCGGGCGACTTCTGCGCGTTCAGCGCGAAGTCGATGCGGTGCGCCTCGTAAGGCAGGCCCAGCTCCTCGAGCGCGATCGACACCTTCACGCCGTTGGGCGTGGGCAGCGAGTAGAGCTGCAGGCGCTCGGGGTGCTGGGGCGGAAAGAGGCGGGTGATGGGGGTGGGGTCGGGGCTGTGCATGGGTGCATTGAACCAGCCGGCGCGAAGACCCCAAACCGGCGCACCCGGGCGCGGCGTGGCAGCGCCTTGGCCAGCGACACTGATGCCGTGCCTGCTGTCCTTGCCTTCTTGTGGTGCCTCCTGGCGTGCATGCCCTTTGCCGCACGCGCCAACCCCCCGCCCCCCGACGCCGCGCGCGCCTGCATGGCCTGCCATGGCGAGCAGGGCCGCGCCAGCCGCGAGGGCTACGT
>JAFLDE010000167.1 GCA_017302655.1 Burkholderiales bacterium | reverse complement strand
CGGGTAGCTTGGCGTTGGGGTTCCAGTTCTTGTGCGCCTGGGCGTCGGCTTCGTCTTCGGCCGCCGTGCGCTGCGGCACCTTGTCGATGAAGGGAATGGGCACCTTGGCCACGTAGAGCGCCACGCCCAGCGCGATGGCCAGGCCGAGCAGCAGCCCGACCACCATGCCCAGCACGAAGCCGCCCTTTTCGCCGCCGCCCTGCTTGCCGTTGCTCATGCCGCCGCCTCCTCGCGGTTCATCTGTTCAGGTGCCGAAACGCCGAGCACGCCCAGCGCGTTGGCCAGCACCTGGCGCACGGCCGACAGCAGCGCCATGCGCGCCGTGCAAAGCACCGCGTCTTCCACCAGGAAGCGCTCGGCCGCGTAGTAGCTGTGGAAGGCGCCAGCGAGGTCGCGCAGGTAGAAGGCCACGTCGTGCGGCGTGAGGCCGGCGGCGGCCTGCGTGAGCATCTTCGGGTACTCGGCCAGCTTGCCCAGCAGGGCCTTCTCGGTCGGCGCCGTGAGCGGGCTGATGTCGGTGTCAGGGCCTAGCTGGCCGTTCCACTGGCGCAGCACCGAGCAGATGCGCGCGTGCGCGTACTGGACGTAGAAGACCGGGTTCTCGTCGCTGTGCTTGAGCGCCAGATCCACGTCGAAGACGAATTCGGTGTCGCCCTTGCGGCTGTTCAGGAAGAAGCGCACCGCGTCGCGGCTGGTCCAGTCGACGAGGTCGCGCAGGGTCACGTAGGAGCCGGCGCGCTTGGAGATCTTCACCTCCTCGCCGCCGCGCATCACGGTCACCATCTTGTGCAGCAGGTAATCGGGGAAGCCCTGGGGAATGCCCAGCCCTTGCGCCTGCAGGCCGGCGCGCACACGCGCCACGGTGCCGTGGTGGTCGCTGCCCTGCACATTGATGCACTGGTGGAAGCCACGCTGGAACTTGTTGACGTGGTAGGCGACGTCGGGCACGAAGTAGGTCAGCGTGCCGTCGCGCTTCCTCATCACGCGGTCCTTGTCGTCGCCCCAGTCGGTGGTGCGCAGCCACAGCGCGTCGTCCAGCTCGTAGGTGTGGCCACCAGCGCGCATGCGCTCGATGGCCGCTTCGACCGCGCCATTGGCGTAGACGCTGCTTTCCAGGAAGTAGTTGTCGAACTTCAGGCCGAAGGCCTGCAGGTCGAGGTCTTGCTCGTGGCGCAGATAGGCCACCGCGAACTGGCGGATGTTGTCCAGGTCCTCCACGTCGCCGCTGGCGGTGAAGGCGCGGTCGTCGGCGTGCACGGTCTCGCGGGCGCGGAAGGCGTCGGCGATGTCCTGGATGTAGTCGCCGTTGTAGGCACTCTCCGGCCAGCCGTCCATGCCCGGTCGCAGGCCCTTCAGGCGCGCCTGCGTGGAGGCGGCCAGCGTGCCGATTTGCACCCCGGCGTCGTTGTAATAGAACTCGCGGGTGACCTCGTGGCCCTGGCTGGCGAGCAGGCTGCTCACCGCGTCGCCCAGCGCCGCCTGGCGGGCGTGGCCCACGTGCAGCGGGCCGGTCGGGTTGGCCGACACGAACTCCACCAGCACGCGTTGGCCGTTGGCGCCCTGCATGCCGAAGCGCGAACCGGCCTCCAGCACCTCGCGCACCACCGCCTGGCGGGCGGCGTCCTTCAGGCGCAGGTTGACGAAGCCGGGGCCGGCGATCTCGATGCCGTCCACCCAGCGCTGCACGGCCGGCTGGGCGTTCAGCGCCGCGACCAGCCGGGTGGCGAGTTCGCGAGGGTTGCTCTTGAGCGTGCGGGCCAGCGACATGGCGCTGGTCACGGCCAGGTCGCCGTGCAGCGGCTGCTTGGGGGCTTCGAAGGTGGCGGGGGGCGGGTTCTCGGGGGCCAGCTCGCGCAGCGCGGTGGCCAGCGCGTCGAGCAGCTCCTGGGTGGCATGAATCATGCTGGGCATTCTAGGGAGGCGCTGAGCCGCGCCCTTCGGACGCGCTGCAGGCGGAGGCCTTTTTCACAGGGCCCCGGGCTGGCCCCAGGACGCCGGACCCCCCGGTATTGACACCATGGGAATGCTTGCCTCCCTTCCTCACGCCGCCTGGGCCCACGCCCAGGCGCCATGTCCCTCCTCCAGCATGCAACGACGACAGCTCCTCCAACGTGCCGCCGCCTTGGGCGGCATGCCGCTGACGGCGATGGCCGGGCCCGGCTCCAGCCGCCTGCGCCTGGCGATGATCGGCACCGGACTGCGCGGCCAGGTGCTGCTGCGCGAGCTGCTGCGCCGCGAAGACGTCCAGGTGGTCGCTCTTTGCGACATCGAGCCCCTCATGCTGGCCAAGGCCTTGGCCATGGTCGAGAAGGCCGGCAAGCCCAGGCCCAGAACCTGGGGCGAGAACCGCGACCCCGAGGCCTGGCGCGCCATGCTGGACGCCAGCGGCCTGGACGGCGTGATCATCGCCACGCCCTGGGAGTGGCATGCGCCGATGGCGATCGCCGCGATGCAGGCGAGGACTGCCGTCGGCTGCGAGGTCGTGGCCGGCATCACCCTGCAGGACCATTGGGAGGTGCTGAACACCCAGCTGAAGACTGGCACGCCTTACATGCTGCTGGAGAACGTCTGCTACCGCCGCGACGTGCTGGCGGTGCTGCAGATGGTCCGTGCGGGCTTGTTCGGAGAGCTGGTGCACCTGCAGGGCGGCTACCAGCATGATCTGCGTGCCGTGAAGTTCAATTCCGGCGACCCGGCCCGGCCCTATGGCGGCGGTGTCGAGTTCGGGCCCAAGGCTTGGAGCGAGGCGCGCTGGCGCACCGAGCACTCGGTGCGGCGCAACGGCGAGCTCTACCCCAGCCACGGCATCGGCCCCTGCGCCGTCTACGCCAACATCCACCGCGGCAACCGCTTCACGCACATCAACGCCTTTGCCAGCAAGGCGCGGGGCCTGAGCGAGTACGTGAAGGCGCAGGGCGGTGCGCAGCACCCGAACGCCAAGGTCCAGTTCAAGCTGGGCGACATCGTCACCACCACCCTGGCCTGCGAGAACGGTGAGACCATCCTGTTGCAGCACGACACCTCGCTGCCGCGGCCGTACTCGCTGGGCTTTCGCGTGCAGGGCACCAAGGGCCTGTGGATGGACCTGAACCGCAGCGTGCATGTCGAGGGCATCAGCCCCGATCACCGGTGGGAGCCGCTGCAGGCCTACCAGGATCGCTTCGAGCACCCGCTGTGGAAGCGCTACGCGAAGGACGCGTAAGGGGCAGGCCACGGCGGCATGGACTTCTTCGTCATCCACGCCTTCGTCGAGGCCCTGAAGGCTGGCGAACCCATGCCCATCGACATCTACGACGCGGTGGCCTGGAGCGCGATCACGCCGCTGTCCGAGCAGTCGATCGCCGAAGGTTTCAGGACCCTGGCCTTTCCCGATTTCACCGCCGGCCTGTGGAAGACGAGGCAGCCGATCTTCGGCTTCGATGATCGCTACTGAGCACGGCCTGTTGCCAAGTTTCGATGCTGCGGCGATGAAGCGAGGCGCCGCGAACGTGGCAGCATGCCGCCATGGCGCCTGATCCCGACTTCTCGCTGCCCGCCTCCGGCTTCCCGGCCAGCAGCACGCTGCCGCCGGACGGGGCGAGTGGCAGCGGCTCGGGCGCCGAGCTGCCCTCGCACATCGGCCGCTACCGCGTGGTACGGCGCCTGGGCGAAGGGGCGACGAGCGACGTCTTTCTCTGCCACGACGAGTTCACCGCCCGTGACGTGGCGGTGAAGCGCGTGCGCAACTGGGGCGACGCGACGCGCAGCGGCATGGCGCCGGCCATGCGCGACGCCTTCTTTGCCGCCGAGGCGTCGCTGGCCGGGCGCCTGCAGCACCCGAACGTGGTGCAGATCCTCGACGCCGTGTTCGACGCCGAGTCGCCCTACCTGGTGATGGAGTGCGTGCCCGGGGTGACGCTCAAGCACTTCTGCCGTGCCGACCGGCTGCTGCCGCTGGACCAGATCGTCGAGCTTGGCTTCAAGTGCGCGATGGCGCTGGCCTACTGCTTCCGCCAGGGCTTGATCCACCGCGACGTGAAGCCGGCCAACCTGCTCGCCGTGCTGGACGAGCACGGGCAGGCGGTGGACGTGAAGGTCAGCGACTTCGGCTCGGCCCTGCACCTGAACAGCGACCGCACGCAGGTGCACCGGGTGGGCTCGCTGGCCTACATGCCACCCGAGCAGGTGGAGGGCGGCGACGTGGATGGCCGCTCTGACCAGTACGCGCTCGGCGCCGTGCTCTACCACCTGATCGCCGGCAAGCCGCCCTTCGAGGCGCCGAGCCAGATGGCGTTGATGCACCAGATCTACACGCTGACGCCCAAGCCCCTGACCGAGCTGCGCGACGGCGTGGTGCCGGAAATGGACGCGGTGATCCAGCGGACCTTGGCCAAGCGACCCGAGGACCGCTTCCCGGACTGGGACAGCTTTGCGCGAGCGCTGTCCGAGCTGGTCAGCAAGCAGCTCATTCCGCTGGCGCGCTTCACCGAGGTCAAGGACTCGGAACGCTTCAGTCTCTTGCGCGCGCTCGAGTTCTTCGCCGACTTCGGCGACATCGAGCTGTGGGAAGTGGTGCGCCGCGCGCGCTGGCGGCGCTACCCGGTGGGCCACCACCTGTTCAAGAAGGGCAGCGAGGGCAACAGCGTGCACATCCTGGCGCTGGGCACGGTCGAGGTGGTGCGCGAAGGCCGGCAGGTCGCCGTGCTTGGCGCCGGCACCTCGGTGGGCGAGATGGCCTACCTGGCGCCCAACCCCGAGCTGCGCCGCCACGCCACCGATGTGCGCGTCACCGAGGTCTGCACCTCGGTGAGCTTCACGCCGCAGCTCATCGGCTCCCTGAGCGGCGAGTGCCAGCACCGCTTCGACCGCGCGTTCATCAAGGTGCTGGTGCGCCGCCTGCACGCGGCGCACGAACAACTGGCGCATCCGCGGCGTATCCTTTGAAGCGCGCCAGATCGGCGCTCAAACCGGAGGAGAACGCAAGATGAAAGCCTTTCTGCTGTCCCTGTCCCTGTGCGTGTTGGCCGCCCCTGCCCTGGCCACGCCGCAGCAAGAAAAGATGAAGACCTGCAACGCCGATGCCAAGGCCAAGGAGCTCAAGGGTGACGAGCGCAAGGCCTTCATGAAGGAATGCCTGTCTGCCAAGACGGACGGCCGCGCCGCCCAGCAGGAAAAGATGAAGACCTGCAACGCCGAGGCCAAGGGCAAGACCGGCGATGAGCGCAAGGCCTTCATGAAGGAATGCCTGGCGAAGTGAGTCGCCTCGGCGCCTACGAAAAACGGCCCCGCGGGGCCGTTTTGCTTGCTGGCGCCAAAGGCTGGATCAGAAGCTGAACTTCAGGCCCAGCGAGAGGGTGCGCGTGTCGCTGGCGGGCTTCTGGTACTCGGCACGCAGGGCC
>JAFLDE010000166.1 GCA_017302655.1 Burkholderiales bacterium | reverse complement strand
ATACGCCTGGAGCCAAGGTCGGCCGTAGCCACTCCCCCTGAACAAGGACAGGGCCCGCTGGTTCTGCGCGAGCGCGCGTTCCGTGTCACCCTGCCGCAGCGCAATGGCCCCCAGGTTGTGGGCATGCACGGCCGGCGCGACACGATCCAGGCTGCCCTCGGGCATCGCCGCCAGCGCGGCACCGGCACGCCCCAACCACTCGGTGGCAGCGCCGAGTTGTTGCAAGCCGATGTACACCCGGGCGGCAGCGCCGAAGAGGCGAGGTCGCAACGGCGCCTCGCTTTCCCGCTCGGACCAGCGCAGGGCGCGCTCCAGCACCGGCAGGGCCCACTCGGTGGCGCGCTCCTCGATGGCCAGCTGGCACAGCAGCAGCGCGAAGCGGATGGCCGGCATACCGGGCGGCGGGGGTTCGGGCAAGGACTCGAACAGCGGCAGCAGCTCGGCAAACAGTTCGGCGGCCCGGTCCGGTGCCTCGTGGTAGCGCTGCGTCTGCGCCTGCAGGAAGGCCTGGGGATCCTGGGCCAGCTGTTGCTCAAGCGTCATTCCGCAGGCTCCGGTACTGCTGGAGTTCGGCGGTCGCCCTTTCGACCTGGCGCTGGCCGGCCACACAGGCCTGCTGGCCGAGTTCCAACTCCGCCATCAACTGGCGGCGTGAGAGCGCGGCGCCGCTGCTCACCCGCTCCAGCCCCTGTTGGCTGCCCTGCTCGGCCTGGGCAGCCAGTTGGGCAGCCTCGCGCAGCGGTGGATCCAGGGATCGGGCCAGGCTCATCAGCAGCTCGCCCAGCCCCGCCAGCTTGCGCGCCTCGACCAGCGCCGCGTGCAACTCGCGCTGACGCTGCAGGGTTTGCGCCAGCGCCGCTTGCTGGGTCTCCATGCGCTGCGCATGCTGCTGGCTGAGCAGTCGCTCGCGCTCGGCCTGCTCGACCTGCAGCCCTTGACGCAGCACATCCAGGCTGCGCTGGTGGCTGCGTTCGGCCTGCTCCAGCTGCAGCTGTTGGGCTTCGGCCGCAGCGGCCAGCGCGGCGTCGGGCTCACCAGCGAGCAGGAGCCAGTCCGCCAGCTGATCCAGGCGCAACGCGTACTCGTAGGCGACCAGGCGGTGGCGCTGCGCAGCCAGAGCCTCGCGCATACCGGCGCATGCCTCGACGTAACGGCCGTTGGCGGCCAGCCAGCGTGCGCGGCTGAAGTGAACCATGGCATGCCCGGGTGCGTCGGCACCACCGCTCTCTCGCTGCGCCAGGGCTTCCGCGTCGCGCAGCGCCTGCGCAGCGCCATCCAGGTCGCCGCTCTCAACAGCCATGTCGAACAGACCGGTGGCCAGGTTGCAGGCCTCGCCCCAGCGATGCTGGGCGCGGCAGCGTGCAAGGCCGTCGCGCAGGGCCTGGGCGCGACCCTCGATCGCCCCAAGTTCTCGACGAGCAATGGCCAGCGTGGCGTAGACCTGCACCCAGGGTCCGCGCCAGTTCAAGCTGGAGAAACGCTTCAGGGCTTCCTGCGCCAGTTGCTCGGAAAGCGCCATCTCTGCTTCGCGATGGGCCAACTGCGCACGCGCCGCCAGCAGCAGGGCTTGCGGCAACGCCGCATCGCCAGCCAGTGCGTCGCCCGCCTGAAGTTGCTCACGTGCGTCGTCAAAGCGAAGTTCTTGGATGGCGCTGCGCGCCAGCTGGCTGTGCAACTCGGCAGCGACTGCGGGCGGCACCGGCCCGTCCCTGAGCGCCTCTTCGATGAGCCCGACAGCGGCGCGCGGGTTGCGCCGCTCCAGCGCCATTTCCCCAGCCAAGCGCGCAGCCAGCAAGCGGTCTTCAGGCGCCGAGAGCGAAAGGGCAAGCCGCAACAACTCGTCAAGCAAGGCCTCGGCGCGGTCGGGCTCGGCGGCGTAGGCGCCCACCAGCGCCTGCAGTCGCTGGCGCGGTGTCGCGGGGTCGTCGTCCTCGGCCATGTGGAACTCAGAGGCTGGGTGCGCGCCGATTCTGCGCCGCCCTGTCCCGAGCGGTGCCGGGGCAAACCAGGGCTCAAGACGCCCACACCGGACCGAGCCGGTGCGGAGTCAGGGCATCAGGGCTGGAGCCCATGCAAGCTCAGCACACGCCGCTTGCCGTCGTTGATGCGCTCCCAGCCCTGCTTCAGGCTGGGGTTGGCGAAGAACAGCCGGTCGAAGCTGCCGTCGGCTGCTGCCGTTTGCAGACCCCGCAGCAGTTGCGCCGCCAGCTCGGGGCGTTGACGGTTCACGAAGAAGTAGATGGGCTGCGGGTAACGCAGCAAGAGCGTGGGCTCGACGACCAGCTCCGGCTCGGCCTGCGCATGCATGGCGTCATCCACTTCGGCCAGGCTGAGAGCCATGAAATCGAATCGCCCGTGGGCCAGCATCTGGAACAAGGAGTGGTGGCGGCTGGCCGTCACCACCTGGAAGCCGTTGGAGCGCAGGATCTGTGTGTCGCTCCAGTGGTAACCGGCGCCGGCCTTGAAGGTGCGCAGTGCGTCGGCCCCGTTCACGGCGGCGAACTTGGGCAGATCCCGGCGGCGCACCACCAGCACGCGGTGTTCGTTGACGCCCTTGAGCAAGTTGAAGCGCACCGCCAGGAATTCCGCCTCGCGCTCCGGGGTGGTGCTGCTCCAGAACACATCCAGCTCGCCGGTGGCGAGCATGCGGCGGTAGCGCTCCTTCACCAGCGAGGGTTCGCCGACCTCCTGCAGTGCCGGCTGGGTTTGCCCACCACCCGCCTTCGCCAGGGCCAGGCGCAGCACGGCCGGGTAGAAGGGCGCGAGTGCTTGCGGTTCGATGAACCTTGCGGTTGCCAAGCGAAGCGGCTTCGTCGCAGCGGCTTCCTCGCTGGCCGCCCAGGCCGGCCATGCCCCTGCGAGCAGCGTCACGCCACAAAGGGCCCGTCGCGGGATCGGGGCCGTGAGGGGAGTCCGGGCGGTCAAATGCAGGTCGAAGGCTGAGGGGCCACCATGCTATGCGGCCGCCTGGCGTTCAAACCAAGCCGCCACGGCGGCCTGCTGCGTGGCATCCAGGCGCAGGCCCATCTTGCTGCGCCGCCACAGGAAGTCCTCCCCGTTCGTCGCCCACTCATGATTGCGACAGTGGCGCAGCCAGCCCTCAGGCACGCCGGGGGCGACGTCCGGGCCGTCGTCAGGTCCGGGGCGCCAATGGCTGTCGGGCAGCGGGGCGTCGGCCGTCCAGGCGCCACGAGGGGCACCGAGCAAAGGCCCCAGACGGTCCGCCGCTTGCTCCGCCAGCAGGCGAAAGGTGGTGAGCTTGCCGCCCCACACGTCCAGACGGGGCGCGCCGTCCGCCAGCACCAGGTCGAGCTGGTAGTCGCGCGTCACACGTTTGGCCTCGCTTGCCTCGTCGGCCACCAGCGGGCGCACGCCGGCGAAGCTGTGCAAGACCTGCTCGCGGGTGACCGGTTCGCGCAGCCAGCGACTGGCCTGGGTGCATAGGTACTCGATCTCCGCCTCGCTCGGCCCGGCCTGGGGCTCGCTCACCTCTTGGTCGGTGGTGCCCAACAGCGTGAACTCGCCCTGGAAGGGCAGCGCGAACAGCACCCGGCCGTCCGGGTTCTGCAGCAGGTAGCCGGCCGCATGCGTCCAGCGCCGGGCGATGACCAGGTGCGTGCCTTGCACCAGGCGCAGGCGGGGCGGGCGCGGGTGATGGAGAACGTCGCGCAGGAAGGCGCTGGCCCAGGGCCCTGCGGCATTGACCAGGGCGCGGGCACGCACCCGCACGGTGCTGCCGTCACGCCCTTGCAGCTGTGCCAGCCAGCGCCCCTCGCGCACCTCGGCGTGCACGCAGGCATGGCGAGTGAGCACGATCGCGCCGCGCGCAGCGGCGTCCTGCGCGCAGGCCAGCACCAGGCGGGCGTCGTCCGCCCAGCCGTCGGAATAGGCCAGCGCTTGCGTGAAACGTGGCTGCAGCGGCGCACCCCATTCGCTGTCGGCCAGGCGCACGGCACCCGAGCCCGCGCTGACATGCCGCGGCGCCAGGTGGTCGTACAGGAAAAGGCCAAGGCGCAGCAGCCACAGCGGGCGCTGGCCGCGGTCGTGCGGCAGGATGAGGCGCAGCGGCTGCATCAGGTGCGGGTTGGCGGCGAGCAGCCGCTCGCGTTCGATGAGGCTCTTGCGCACCAGCGCGAAGTCGCCCTGCTCCAGGTAGCGCAGCCCGCCGTGGATGAGCTTGCTGCTGGCGCTGCTGGTGTGACTGGCCAGGTCGTCGCGTTCGGCCAGCACCACGCGCAAGCCGCGGCCGGCGAGGTCGCGCGCGATGCCGGCGCCGTTCACACCGCCACCCACCACCAGCACGTCGCCAACAATCGCTTCATCCATCGCTTCATTGTGGAGAAGCACCGATGTCCTGTCTGCTCGCCCTCGACCAAGGCACCACCAGCTCGCGCGCCCTGCTCTTTGACGAAGGCGGCCGCTGCCTGGCGCTGGCGCAGCAGGCCTTCGAGCAGCATTACCCGCAACCCGGCTGGGTGGAACACGATGCGCAAGCCATCTGGCAGACCCAGCTGGCCTGCGCGCGCGAGGCCTTGGCCAAGGCGGGTGCGGCGGAGGGGGCAGACATCGCTGGCATCGGCATCGCCAATCAGCGCGAGACCGTGGTGCTGTGGGAGCGCGCCAGTGGGCGGCCACTGGCACCGGCCATCGTCTGGCAGGACCGGCGCACAAGCGGCGACTGCCAGCGAATGCGCGATGCCGGCCTGCTGGCCGAGGTGCAAGCGCGCAGCGGGCTCACGCTCGATCCCTACTTCAGCGCCAGCAAGATCGCTTGGTGGTTGCACCAGCGGCCGGACTGGCGCCGCCGCGCCGAGGCCGGCGAGCTGGCCGTGGGCACGATCGACAGCTGGCTGCTCTGGAATTTGACCGAGGGCCGCGAGCACGCCACCGACGTGACCAACGCCAGCCGCACGCTCCTGATGAATCTGCAGACCGGCGACTGGGACGCCGAGCTGCTGCGCCTCTTCGACATCCCGCGCCCGCTGCTGCCGCGCATCCTGCCCAGCAGCGCAGCCTTCGGCCACACCCGGCTCTTCGGCGGCGAGCTGCCGATCCGTGCGCTGGTGGGCGACCAGCAGGCCGCGCTCTATGGCCAGGGCTGCCACCGGGCCGGCCAGGCGAAGAACACCTACGGCACCGGCTGCTTCCTGCTGCTGCACACCGGACACCAGGCGCATGCCTCCACCCAGGGCCTGCTGAGCACGCGCGCCGCGCAGCTGGGCGGCCAGGCGCAGTTCGCGCTGGAAGGCAGCGTGTTCGTGGGCGGCGCGGCCGTGCAATGGCTGCGCGATGGACTCGGGGTCATTCGCGACAGTGGCGAGGTGGAAGCGCTGGCGGCTTCCGTGCCCGACAGTGGCGGCGTCGTCTTCGTGCCTGCCTTCACCGGCCTGGGCGCGCCGCATTGGAAGCCCGAGGCGCGCGGCGCGCTGCTCGGGCTCACGCGCGGCAGCGGCC
>JAFLDE010000165.1 GCA_017302655.1 Burkholderiales bacterium | reverse complement strand
AGAGAAGCGGCGTCTCGCCCGCGCAGGCCTGCAGCAGGCCGCGCAGGCCCGCCATCGGGCTGGCCACGACGATCAGCTCCGCACCCTGCAAGGCCGCGTCGCGGTCGGCCGTCACCTGCAGCGCAGCCGGCAGCGCGGCCTCGGGCAGGTAGCGGGTGTTGCGGCGCTCGCGCTGCAGGGTGGCGGCCTGCTCGACGTCGCGCGCCCACAGGCGCACCTCGTGGCGTTCGGCGGCCTGAATGGCGAGCGCCGTGCCCCAGGCACCGGCGCCAAGAATCGCGAGCTTCATCGTCTGGATCGGCAAAGAAAAAAGCGCGCCGACTGGCGCGCTTTCATTGTGGAGCCGTCAATCAGTTCGGCTGGCCTTGTTGGGCACGGGCCTGCTGCTGAGCCTCGAACATGGCCTGGAAGTTGACTTCGGTCAGCAGCACCGGCGGGAATCCGGCGCGGGTGCAGACGTCGGACACGATGGCGCGCAGGTAGGGGTAGATCATCTGCGGGCAGACGATGCCCAGGATGCCTTCGAGCTGTTCCTGGGGCAGGTTGCGCATCTCGAAGATGCCGGCCTGCTTGGCCTCGATGAGGAAGAGCACCTTGTCCTTGATCTTGGCCGTCACGGTGGCGGTCACGGTGACTTCGTAGATGCCTTCCTGGATCGGCTGGGCGGCCAGGCCCAGGTTGATGTCCACGGCGGGCTGGCCCTGCTCGAGCAGGCTCTGCGGGGCGTTGGGCTGCTCCAGCGACAGGTCCTTCAGGTACATGCGCTGGATGTTGAACACGGGAGCGTTGCTCGGATCGATTGCGGCTTGGTCGGCCATGGGGAAACCTTTAGGGTGGTTCTTTGCGGGAAAAAGCGCGCGATTATCGGCGCGCCGTGGAGGGTGCGGCGTCGGGCCTCAGGCCGCGAGCAGGGGGGTCAGGCCGCCGCGCTGGTCGAGCGCGATGAGGTCGTCGCAGCCGCCGACATGGGTGTCGCCGATGAAGATCTGCGGCACCGTGCGGCGGCCGGTCTTCTCCATCATCACGGCACGCTGCTCGCCGTCCAGGTCGATGCGGATCTCTTCGATCCGCTCCACACCACGGGCCTTCAGCAGTTGCTTGGCACGCTGGCAGTACGGGCACACCAGGGTGGTGTACATCACGACTTTGCCGCTCATGCCGTCTTCTCCGTCGGCAAATTGGCCTCGCGCCAGGCGGCCAGGCCGCCCTGAAGCACGACCACCTTCTCGTGGCCCAGCTTGGCCAGCAGGCCGGCGGCGCGGCCGGCGCGGGCTCCGGTGGCGCACACCACCACGAGCGGCAGGGTCTTGTTGGCCGGCAAGGCCTTGGCGCCGGCTTCGATCTGCCCCACCGGCAGGTTGCGCGCACCGACCACATGGCCGGCCGCGAACTCGGCCGGTTCGCAGACGTCGATCACCACCGCCTTCTCGTGGTTCATCAGGCGCACGGCCTCCGCCGCGCCCACGCCCTGCGTACGACCGCTCAAGCTCGGCCAGGCCAGGGCCAGGCCCGAACCCACCGCCAGGAGCACCAACCACCAGTTCTGTGCCAGGAAATCCACTGCCAACCCTTGTTGCGAAAAGCCGCAGATTCTAGGTTTGGGGCGAAGGCGGGCTTCTCAAGCCCCGAGGAACCCCTTCCTAGAATCCCGGCCTTCTTCACGCCCTGCCCTCCCATGTACAAGCTCGTGCTGCTGCGCCACGGTGAATCCACCTGGAACCTGGAAAACCGCTTCACCGGTTGGACCGATGTGCCGCTGACCGCCACCGGCGTGGCGCAGGCGCAGGGCGCGGGCCGGCTCTTGAAAGCCGAGGGCTACGACTTCGACATCGCCTTCACCTCGGTGCTGAGCCGCGCCATCTGGACGCTCTGGCACTGCCTGGACGGCCTGGAGCGCACCTGGCTGCCGGTGCGCCACCACTGGAGACTGAACGAGCGCCACTACGGCGCGCTGCAAGGCCTGAACAAGAGCGACATGGCCAAGCAGTACGGCGACGAGCAGGTCTTGATCTGGCGCCGCAGCTACGACACCCCGCCCCCGGCGCTGGAGGCCAGCGACCCGCGCAGCGAAGCCGGCGACCGCCGCTACGCCGGGGTGGACGTGCCACTCACCGAGTGCCTGAAGGACACCGTGGCCCGCGTGCTGCCACACTGGCAGAACGAGATCGCCCCGGCCATCAAGAGCGGCCAGCGCGTGCTCATCGCCGCGCACGGCAACAGCATCCGCGCGCTGGTGAAGATGCTCGACGGCATTGCCGACGACGCCATCGTCGGCGTCAACATCCCCAACGGCGTGCCCCTGGTCTATGAGCTGGACGCCGACCTGAAGCCCATCAAGAGCTACTACCTGGGCGACGCCGAGGCCATTGCCGCAGCCGCC
Organism: Burkholderiales bacterium; assembly: GCA_017302655.1. Lineage (GTDB taxonomy): Bacteria > Pseudomonadota > Gammaproteobacteria > Burkholderiales > Burkholderiaceae_C > Inhella. Next base: position 3,179 of record JAFLDE010000165.1, on the reverse strand, counting down.
GCGGCCGTGGCCAACCAGGGCAAGAAGGCTTGAAGCCCTGGCGGTTCGCAGCCAATCTCGATTGGCTTTACCCGGACCGCCCGTTTCTGGATCGCTTCGCCGCGGCACGCGCCGACGGCTTTGACGCCGTCGAGCTGCTGCAGCCACACCGCCACCCGCTGGGCGAGCTGTTGGTGCGGCTGGAGGGCCTGCAGGTCGCCCTCATCAATGCCCCGGCCGGTGACTGGGACGCCGGCGAGCGCGGCCTGGCGGCTCTACCCGGGCGTGAGGCCGACTTCCGCACCGCCTGCCTGCGGGGCATGGAACTCGCCACGCGCCTGGGCGCCCCCTGCCTGCACCTGCTCTCGGGCCTGAACGACGACACGCCCGCCACGCGGGCGTGCTGGCTGCAGAACCTGCGCTGGGCCGCCGAACACGGCCCGCCCGGGCTCACTCTCACCGTGGAGCCCATCAACCGGCGCGACATGCCGGGCTATTTCCTGCACCGCCAGCCGCAGGCCCACGAGCTGCTGGACGCCCTGGCCCACCCGCGCGTGGGGCTGCAGCTCGACCTCTACCACTGCCGCATCGCCGAAGGCGAGTCGCTCACGCACCTGCAGCACGCGCTGGCGCGCGGGCGCTTGGCGCATGTGCAGGTGGCGGGTGAAACGGCACGAAAAGAGCCCCAGGCCGACGAGTACGCCGAAGAACTCGCGCTGCTGACTCAGCGCATCTGGCACGGCGCGGTTGGGCTGGAGTACCGGCCTGCCGGCGACACCTCGGCCGGTCTGGCCTGGCTTCAGGGTCATCAGACCGACTGAGCCCACTTGGCCGTGCCGATCGACCCCTGGCTCGGTGAACCAGGCGTGATGGGCGTCATTGACGCGCGAGCCGGGTTGCTTCGCTGTCCTGCGAGGGGATGAACTGCGCGGTGAGCGACAGCCGGACAGGTTCCGAGGCCTGTCGCCACTGGGCGGCAAGCGCCATCGCATCCACTAAAGCGTGGTGCTGGCTCATGGGCCCGCCAGCAAACGCCTGCATGGTTTCGGCAGCAGCCTGGCGACACGCCTCGGACGTGGTGGCATCGGCGATGTCCAGCGCCATCAACCTGGGCTTCAGCGCGTCCCAGCGTCCGGCCACCACCAGCGCCTGTTCGAAGAATCGCCAGTCGAGCTTGTAGTCGTAGCAGAGCATGAGGGGGCGATGCCGAGCCAGCAGCCAATCCCCCAGGCGGCCGCCCAGTTCCCGTAGGCTGCTGCAGCGAGCAGCGGGCACGCGACCGAATTGAGGCAGCACGATCTGCCGGCAAAAGTCGCTGGAGCGCTGCCAGAGAACCGCGTCGTGCACTTCGCCGTAGAAAGCATGGCGCGCATCGAGCGATTGGCTTGGAAGGCATCCCGGCTCCAAGGGGGCAATGCCGGGGCCAACCCCGACCAGGCCAATCGACAGCAGCTCACCCTCACGGAACTGCGAGAACTCGGTGTCCATGGCCAGCAACTCAGGCTCGCTCGACCAAGCCGTCGACGTGCCTTGCTTGGTGCTGAACCAATGGGTCAGGCCCTTGAGCATGGAGGATGGCTTCTCTCAGGCAAACAGACTGGCCTGAATCCGCTCGCGCGCCATCTCGGCCAGCGCGCGGCGGTCCATGGCCTGGGTGTCGATGCTCGGCAGCAGGGTCAGTTCGGCGCGCAGCCCCTGCGCGCTGGCCACGCGCCAGAGCGACTGCAGCAGGGTCGTGTCGCCAATGAACTGCGCCTCGGTGGCGAAGCGTTCGCGGGCCGTGTGAAAGCGCAGCGCCAGGGGCTGCAAGGGTGCGTCCACGCTGACGGCGGCTTGCAGCAGGTTGGCGTGGAAGGGCAGCAACTCGGGGCCGGCGCCGGTCGTGCCTTCGGGGAAAACGGCCACGGTGTCGCCGCGCTTGAGGGCCTCGGCGCAGTGGTGCACCACGCGCAGCGCGTCGCGCTTCTTCTCGCGTTCGATGAACAGGGTGCCGGCGGCGGCCACCATCCAGCCGAGCAAGGGCCAGTGCCGCACATCGGCCTTGGAGACGAAGCGCGCCTGCGGCAGCGCGGCGTGCACGCAGGCGATGTCGAGCCAGCTGACGTGGTTGCAGACCACCAGGCAGGCGGGCGGCACGGCGGCCTGCTGGCGCACGTTCAGCTCGACGCCCAGGCAGCGCAGCAGGCCGGCGCTCCAGCGCTGGATGTGCCACTGCCGCCCCATCGCATCACGGCGCGGGAAGAGCAGCGCGAGCACCGCCAGACCCACCAGCACATGCCCGAGCAGGCGCAGCAGGCGCCCGATGCCCCGCAGCAGGTTCACCCGTGAACCCTGCGCCCACCCACCCAGGTGCCGAGCACGCGGCCGGGCAACTCCATGCCGCTGCGCGCGAAGGCGAAGGGGGTGTGCTTGCCGCTGCTCACCAGGGTGTCGGCGCTCACCGCCCAGCGGGCGTCGGGGTCAAAGAGCACGAGGTCGGCCGGCTGACCCACGCGCAGGCTGGCTTCGCGGCCGAGCACGCGGGCGGCGTGCTGGGTGACCGGGGCCAGGGCCTGCGCGCGTGTGAGGCCGGCCTGCTCGCCCCAGTGCAGGGCCAGGCCGAGCAGCAGCTCGACGCTGCTGGCGCCGGGCGCCGCTTCGGCGAAGGGCAGGGTCTTGGCGTCGGCGTCGATGGGGGCGTGGTCGCTCACCAGCGCGTCGAGCGTGCCGTCCAGCAAGGCGGCGCGCAGGGCGTCGCGGTCGCGCTGCTGGCGCAGTGGTGGGTTCAGGCGGGCGGTGGGGTCGAAGTGGCCGATGTCGGTGTCCAGCAGGTGCAGGGAGTGCACCGAAACATCGGCCGTCACCGGCAGGCCCTCGGCCTTCGCCTCGCGCAGCAGGGCCACGCCGGCGGCGCTGGACAGGCGCTGCAGGTGCACGCGGCTGCCTGTGGCGCGCATCAGTTCGAACAGGGTGTGCAGGGCAACGGTCTCGGCCATCACCGGCACGCCGGCCAGGCCCAGGCGCGTGGCCAGCGGGCCGGAGGCGGCCACGCCGCCGCCGAGATAGGCGTCCAGCGGGCGCAGCCACACCGTGTGGCCGAAAGAAGCCGCGTACTGCAGCGCGCGCCACAGCACGCTGGTGTTGCGCGTGGCCTGCTCGCCCTGCGTGAGGCCAACACAGCCGGCGGCCACCAGCGCGCCCATCTCGGCCAACGCCTCGCC
>JAFLDE010000164.1 GCA_017302655.1 Burkholderiales bacterium | reverse complement strand
GGGCGCCTGCGCGAGCAGCCCGCCGCGGCCGACAGCGAACCCGGTGCCCAAGCCCTGGGCCGCTGGCGCGCCCAAACGGTGGCGCCTGAGCCCTCTCGGGTCGAAGAGGACAGCCCCGGCCAGGCAGGGCCGGCTGCACCGGCCTTGCCCACCCCCGAACCACACCCGCCCGTGCCTGCAGCCGTCACGACTCCGCAGCCCAAACCCCCACCGCCCAAGCCTGAGCCGCCGCGTCTGGGCTCGCTTCAAGCGTCACCAGCCGAGCGCCCCAACGCCGAACGCATTCCCACGCTGTCCGAGCCCACGGCACCGGCACGCCCCCAGCTGCAGGCTTTGCCCACGCAAGCGCCGCCCGTTCAAGCCGAGCTGCGCGAAACCCTCCCGCGCCAGCGACTGCCTGTCGCAGCCTTGCAGGCCCTGCCGGCCCCCCTCAGTGCGGCGGCCTCGCCGCTGCAGGCGCTGCCAACCCTCGCTCCGAGTGTGCCGCAGCGCCTCGACCCCCAGGCTTCAGCACCCCGGCTGCGCAGTGAACGGCTGGAGGCCGCGCGCCTGCCGCCGCCGCCGACTTCGCTGGAGCCCCCCGTCGTGCCATCGCGTGCGCCCGCCCTGCTGCAGCCATCGCCGACGGTGGCGCCGCACCCCCTGCAGACCGAGCGTCTGGCGCCGGTGCCGCAAGCGCCCGCAACCGTCCTTCGTGCATCGCCCGAGCAACTGGATTTGCCTGCCCCTGCGCGACCCGACCCAGCTACCACCGAGCCCGGTGCGACTGCGCCCCTTGGCCCGCGCGAACTTCCAGCCACCCCGACTGCACGACCACGCCCCCAGGTCGAGGCCCTGCCGGGCTTGGAGTCACCGCCGCAGGTTCAGGGCGCCGACGCCGCACTGAGCCCCGCACCCCACGAGGCGCCGCGCGACTCGCCGCCGGCCACCGGCTTTGACCCCGTGGCTGACCCTGGCGCCAAGAGCGCCGACCAGCCGCGCGCCTCGGCGGGGAGCCCCGAGGCCGGCGCCCGCGTCGGCCACGACCAAGCCACGGCGCCCTCGGCCGCCGCCAGTCGCCCGCTGGCCCCGCTCGACCTGCGGCTGCCCCCACGCAGCCAGGCGGCCGGGCCGGTACGTCAGAGCAGCGGGCTGGTCAACCTGCTGCCCGCGCCGCCGCTGCCCAAGACCAAGTTGGAGAAGGCGCTCGACGAAGCCAGCCGCGAGGACTGCCGCAAGGCCCACGCCGACGCCGGTCTGCTCGGCGCCCTTCCGCTGGTGGTGGACAGCGCGCGCGGCAAGGGCTGCCGCTGGTAGAACCGCTCATCGCGGGTTTTGGGGCAGGCCGTCGGCGATCTCGTAGTAGTCGCCCTTCTCGGCGACGAAGATGTGACGCTCCAGGCGCAGCCCGGTGGAACCGTCGATGGCACCCAGCGCCACCGACGTCCAATCGTGGAACAGCGGCTCCCAGAACAACCAACTGCCGCAATGCCCACAGAAGCCTCGACGCACCTTGGGCGACGAGGCGTACCAGCGCAGGTGCTCGGCGCCCTCCAATTGCACGGCTGCCTTGGGCAGATTGGCCGATGCAAGGTAGTGACCGGACTGTTGTCGACACTGCCGGCAGTGGCAGGCCGTGGCCTGCGTTGGCGGCTCCAGCAGCGCGAAACGCACGCGGCCGCACTGGCAGCCGCCGCGCAACGGCTCGCCGGGGTCGGGCGGATCGTTGCTGACGTCCGGGTCGTTCAAGCCCATGCTGCGCGCGCCAGCCAGCGCCGCCACCAGCGCTGAGGCGGGGCCAGTGTGGTCTTGGCGGCGCGCGGTGGGGCCACGCCGCGTTCCAGCAGCCAGCGGGTGACCTGCGTGAGGCCCACCCGCGTTGCCGCCTCGATGGGGCGCAGGCCGTCGTCGAATTCGGAGGGCAGCTCGGGGTCGGCACCGTGCTCCAGGAAATAAAGCGCCACCTCCGCCTGGCCGGCCAGGATGGCCGCCACGAGCGGGGTGGACAGGAACTCGGGGTGCGCGTAATTCACGTCCACCCCGGCCTGCACGTGGTAACGCACCAGGTCGAGGTCGCCCTCGCAGCCGGCGTTGAACATTTCCTTCCAGTTGCCACCCGACATGTCCGTCCCCTGTCCATCTCGTGCCGCCCATTCTGCGGTGGGTCCACGGAGCCCTGACCATCGCTTCGCTGTTTGCGGGTTCCTCCTAGGCCCGAACCCAGCGTCAAGTTGGCGGAGCACCTACTTTGCGCGCATCATCCGACCTGCCCCGACCGAAGCCGCCGCCATGCCCGATCACGCCCAAGACCGTCGCCATTTCGTCCGTGTCGTGTTCGACGCCGAGGCACAGCTCATCACCACCGAGGCACGCTACCGTGCCCAGGTGCTGGACCTGTCGCTGCGCGGCGCCTTGCTCGAACTCGAGGCCGAACCGCAGTTCGAGACCGGCGAGCCCTGCCTGTTCGCACTGCGCCTTGGCGAGGCGACCGTGAAGATGGCGGGCGACGTGGCGCATGTGAAGGACCGCCAAATCGGCCTTCACTGCCGCTCCATCGACTTGGAGTCGATCAGCCACCTGCGGCGCTTGGTGGAAATGAACCTCGGTGGCGGTCCGCTGCTGGAGCGTGAACTCAAGGCCCTGCTGGTGACCTGAAACCGCGGGCGCTCAGACGAGCGCCATCAGTTTTTCAGGCACCCACTGAACACGCAGTTGTTGTGGCCCCAGCACCGACTGGATGGCGTGAGCGGCGTGCGCGCAGTCGCGCCGGGCCGGGTTCATCATCGGCTCGCCGTTGCGATTGACCAGCGCGGCGGCCACCGGCGTCTGCGGCGTGGCGCCGCGCCGCAGCACGATCGCTGACTCCCCGCTGGCGAGGCGCACCAAGGTGCCGGGCGGGTGAAGGCCAAAGGCCTTGACCAGGGCCGAGGCCGCAGCCTCCTGGCGGTGCGCTACGAACAGATCTCGCGCCGCGCGATCGCTCGGCAGCGGCATGCGGCTGGCGCGCGTGCTGAGCTTGGCGGTGTAGACGTCGGCCACGGCAATCAGGCGCGCCAGCGGGCTGGGCGCGTGCATGCCGCTCGGGTAGCCGCCGCCGCTGGGCTGCTCGTGGTGTTCGGCCACGGCGCGCAGCCAATCCATGTCCTGCACACCACGCTCTTCCAACATCAAGCGGCTGCGCAATGGGTGCTCGTTCAACTGAGCACGCTGCTGCGGCTTCACCGCGAACAGCTGGTGCGCCAGCTTGCCTTGCAGTTCCAGCACCGACAGATTCATGGTCAGTGCGGCGCGGAAGGCGCGCAGGCTTTCGTCAGGCGAAGCGCCCAGTTCGCGCGCCGCCAGCACGGCGGCGATGCCCGCGTGCACGCCATGCTGCACGCCGTACTGGAAGTCGGCCATGCCCTCCTGACGCACCACCTGAAAGATGGCCAGGTCCGGGTCGCGGGCGATCAGTTGCAGCAAGGGGCCGGCCACCTCGTCCAGCGCACGGAGGAAGCCGTTGCCCATGCCGATGCGCAGCATGCGACCGGCCACCGTGACGCTGTCCCGCCAACAAGCCGGCAATTCGTCGGGGCGCAATTGGCGCGGGTCACGGCGCGCCGCCTGCAACTCGGCCAGATCGACTTTGGCGCCCCGTTGCAGCAGCAGCTCCAGCTGTTCCGCGGTACCCACCACCTGGCCGCGTGCCAGCAGCAATCGGCCCTCAGCGTCGCGAATGCCAAAGCTCAGCGGCACACCAACCCCGACGAAGTGCTGGTAGACAGCAAGCGGAGCGAGGCGGGCTGGTTCTGACACGCCCAGCAGTGTGGCGCGGCCCCGCGAGCTCCTCGACGGGGACTTGCCCCAGCGCCCCCCGCTCCAACGGCCGGGTTGACCCTAGGCTTGCCGCAGCGCCGCAGGCTGGCATTGCGCGCATCATCGCGAGCCATCGCGATCCATCCTGCCCACGCCCATGCCAAGCCGCAGCCCCCGCTCCTCGTCGCGCGCTCATCTCCTGGAGCGCCTGTGAGCCAGCCCGCGAACGCCGGCCACTACCGCATCTGCCCGCTGTGCGAGGCCGCCTGCGGCCTGCGCATCGAGACCGAGGGTGCGCGCGTGACACGCATCCGCGGCGCCGAGGACGACCCCTTCAGTCGCGGCTATCTCTGCCCAAAGGCGGTGGCGTTGAAGGAGTTGCACGAAGACCCCGACCGCATTCGCCTCCCGCTGGTCAAGCGGGAGGGGCGCTTCGTCGAGGTCGGCTGGGAAGAGGCGCTGACCGAGGTGGAAGCCCGCCTGTTGCCGCTGCGCGCGCAGCACGGCGCCGACAGCGTGGCCCTGCTGCTGGGCAACCCCACCGTGCACCGTGTCGGCCTGCTGGGCTACGGTCCTCGCCTGGGCCGTGCGCTGGGCACACGCAATGTGTTCTCGGCCAGCACCCTGGACCAGATGCCGCGCCAGCTTGCCAACGCCCTGATGTACGGCGCCTGGCTCACCAACGCGGTGCCCGACATTGAGCGCTGCGACTTTCTGCTCGTCATCGGCGCCAACCCGATGGCCAGTAACGGCAGCATGTGGACGGTGCCCGATTACCGCGGCCGCGCCAAGGCCTTGCGCGCGCGCGGTGGCCGCATCGTGGTCGTGGACCCGCGCCGCACCGAAACCGCCGAGGCCGCCGATCACCACCTGCCCATCCGCCCCGGCGGCGACCCCTTCTTCCTGGCCGCGCTGCTGCACACCTTGTTCGAGGAGGGGCTCGTTCGGCCCGACCGTCTGGCTGAGCACCTGGCAGAGCACTTGGTCGAAGGTAGCCTGCAGGCGCTGCGCGATTTCGTGGCCCCCTATGCGCCGGAACGGGTGGCGGCGCGCTGCGGGCTGCCGGCGGAAGCCATTCGCCAACTGGCGCGCGAGCTGGCCGCCGCACCGCGTGCCGCCGTGTACGGGCGCATCGGCACCTGCACGCAGCGCTTCGGCACGCTCAACAGCTGGCTGGTGGACGCGCTGAACATCGTCACCGGCAACCTCGATCGCGAGGGCGGGGCGATGTTCCCGATGGCACCGGCCTTTGCCGCCAACACCATGCCGGGCGAGGGCAAGGCCGTGCGCATGGGTCGCCGCCGCAGCCGCGTGAGCGGCGCGCCCGAGGTCATGGGCGAGCTGCCCATGACCTTGTTCGCTGAGGAAGCGCTCACGCCCGGCGAGGGTCAGGTGCGCGCGGCCATCACCGTGGCCACCAACCCGGTGCTCTCGGCGCCCGGCGGCGCGGCGCTTGACGCCGCCTTCGCCGGCCTGGACTTCATGCTCAGCCTGGACGTCTACGTGAACGCCACCACGCGCCACGCCGACGTCATCCTGCCCGACCCCTCGGCGCTGGAAAGCCCGCACTACGACATCGCCTTCAGCCAACTCGCCCACCGCAACGCCGCGCGCTGGAGCGATCCCGTCTTCACACCGGATCCGGCCCTGCCGCAGGACTGGGAATGGATGCTGCGCCTGGCCGCCTTGCTGCGCGGCGAGGACTGGCGTGCGCCCATCGCGCAGCTGGACGAGGACTTCCTGGCCGAGCAGCTGGCGCTGCTGCCCGAGCCGCATCGCGCGCCGGTGCGCCGCCTGCTGGGTGACGTACCCGGCCCGGCGCGCATGGTGGACTTCGCGCTGCGCGCCGGCCCCTACGGCGACCGCTTCGGCCTGAAGC
>JAFLDE010000163.1 GCA_017302655.1 Burkholderiales bacterium | reverse complement strand
CAGCTTCGGCGTGGCCCAGACCCTGCCCGGTGTGGGCAGCAGCATGCCCAGTTCGCAGCAGGTGCAGGGCTCGTCCAGCGCGACGGGCGGCGGCGCCCAGAGCGCTGCCGCCACCGGCCCGCTGGCGCAGAGCCAGCAGCCCGTCACCGGCGGCAATGTGCAGGCCGACCCGAGCACCAACTCGCTCATCATCACCGCGCCCGAGCCGCTGTACCGCCAGATGCGTGCCGTCATCGACCAGCTCGACACCCGTCGCGCCCAGGTCTATGTGGAAGCCATCATCGTCAAGGTGGACGCCAGCAAGGGCGCGCAGTTCGGCATCCAGTGGCAGAACCTGTTCGGGCAGAAGGGCGACAAGACCCTGTCGGGCCTGGGCACCAACTTCGGCACGGGCAACAGCAACATCCTGAACCTCAGCGCAGCGGCCACGCAGGGCATCCAGGGTGCGGCCGAGGCCCTGGCTGGTGGTGCACCGGCGGGCCTGAACCTCGGCTTCCTCAAGAAGGTCGGCAACTTCTACACCCTTGGGGCCATCGCCAACTTCCTGGAGACGCAGACCGGCGCCAACATCCTGTCCACGCCCAACCTGGTGGCACTGGACAACGAGGAGGCGCGCATCGTCGTCGGCCAGAACGTGCCCTTCGTCACCGGCAGCTTCGCCCAGGGCAGCAGCGGCGCCAATGTCAACCCCTTCACCACCGTGGAGCGCAAGGACGTCGGCCTGGTGCTGCGCGTCACCTCGCAGATCGGCGAGGGCGGCGCGGTGCGCATGAAGATCGTTCAGGAGAACAGCTCGCTGGTACCGGGCAGCAACTCGACGACCGGTCCGATCACGGACAAGAGCGAGATCCAGACCTCGGTGACGGTGGACGACGGCGGCCTGCTGGTGCTGGGCGGCCTGATGCGCGACGAGTACACCGACGGCGACGACGGCGTGCCCGGGCTGTCCAAGATCCCCCTGCTGGGCAACCTCTTCAAGAGCGCCAACCGCTCGCGCAAGAAGAGCAATCTGATGGTCTTCCTGCGCCCCATCGTGCTGCGCGACGCCGACGACCTGGCGCGATTCACGCTGGACCGCTACGAGCAGATCCGCGCCACTCAGCAGGCGGCGCAGCCCGAGCCCAGCGCGCTGATGCCGAACACCGGCGCGCCGGTGCTACCGGAGCGTGGCGCCAGCGCCCCGCGCTGAGAAGAAGCCCAGCCGCGATGACCCGTTACCCCTTGCCCTACGCCTTCGCCAAGGCACACGCGCTGCTGCTGGAGACGCAGGGCGATGAACTGGTGCTCTGGGCCCCGCCCGAGGCGCCCTTGAGCCTGCTTGGCGAGGTGCAGCGCCTCTACGCCGTGCAGCGCCTGGAAAGCCATGACGCCGCGCAACTGACCGAGCGCATCCAGGCCGCCTACGCTGGCAGCGAGAGCAGCGCCGCCACCGTGGTCGGCGAGGTCGAGTCGGCGGTGGACCTGTCACAGCTCATGCACGAGCTGCCGGCCGTCGAAGACCTGCTCGAGGCCGCCAACGACGCGCCCATCATCCGCATGCTCAACGCCCTGCTCACGCAGGCCGCCAAGGACGGTGCGAGCGACATCCACATCGAGCCCTACGAGCGCTCCAGCAGCGTGCGCTTCCGCGTCGACGGCTCGCTGCGCGAGGTGGTACAGCCGAATCGGGCCCTGCACGCGGCCTTGATCTCCCGCCTCAAGATCATGGCCGAACTGGACATCGCCGAGAAGCGCCTGCCGCAGGACGGGCGCATCTCGCTGCGAATCGGCGGCCGCGCCATCGACGTGCGCGTCTCCACCCTGCCCAGCGCGCACGGCGAGCGTGCGGTGCTGCGCTTGCTCGACAAGAGCGAAAGCAAGTTCACGCTGGAAGGGCTGGGCATGGCCGGCGACGTGCTCGCTGGCTTCAAGCGTCTGGTCGGCCAACCGCACGGCATCCTGCTCGTCACCGGCCCCACCGGCTCGGGCAAGACGACCACGCTCTACGCCGCGCTGCAGACCATCGACACCGCGGGCACCAATGTGCTGACCGTCGAGGACCCGATCGAGTACGAACTGCCGGGCATCGGCCAGACGCAGGTCAATCCGAAGATCGAGCTCACCTTCGCCAAGGCCCTGCGCGCCATCCTGCGCCAGGACCCGGACGTGATCATGATCGGCGAGATCCGCGACTTCGAGACCGCGCAGATCGCCATCCAGGCTTCGCTCACCGGCCACCTGGTGCTGGCCACCCTGCACACCAACGACGCCCCCTCGGCCGTCACCCGCCTCACCGACATGGGCGTCGAGCCCTTCCTGCTTTCCAGCTCGGTGCTCGGCGCGCTCGCGCAGCGCCTGGTGCGCAAGCTCTGCCCGGCCTGCAAGCGCCAGGGCGACGACGGCCATTGGCACCCGGTGGGCTGCCCCGAATGCGGACACACCGGCTACAAGGGCCGCACTGGCGTCTACGAGCTGATGGCAGCCGACGACACGGTGCGTGGCCTCATCCACAACCGCGCCCCCGAAAGCGAGCTCTGGGCCGCCGCCCGCGCCAAGGGCATGCGCTCCATGCGCGAGGACGGCGAACGCCTGGTGCGAGAAGGCATCACCTCGCTAGAAGAAGTGCTGCGCGCGACTCGAGACTGAGCTACCGTGCCCGCCTTCAAGTACGAAGCCCTCACCGCCGCCGGCCGCACGCAAAGCGGCCTGGTGGAGGCCGACAGCGCGCGTGCCGCGCGCGCACAGCTGCGCGAACAGAAGCTCACGCCGCTGGCCGTCGAGCTGGTGGCGCAGCAGGGGCAGAAGGGCAGTGGCTTCAGCTTACGGCCGCGCGTGTTCAGCGGTGCGCAGCTGGCGGTGTGGACGCGCCAGCTCGCCGGCCTCGTGGGCAGCGGTCTGCCGCTGGAGCGGGCGCTGACCGCGCTGGGCGAAGAAGCCGAGCAGCCCCGCCAACGCGAGCTGCTCGCGCAATTGCGCGCCGAGGTGAATGCCGGCGCCAGCTTTGCCCGAGCGCTGTCGGCCGCGCCGCGCGAGTTCGACGAGGTGTATCGCGGCGTGGTCGCAGCCGGCGAGAGCAGCGGCGCGCTCGGCCTGGTGCTCGAGCGCATGGCCGACGACCTGGAGGAGCGCCAGCAACTGCGCGCCAAGCTCATCGGCGCCATGGCCTACCCGGCGGTGGTCACCCTGGTGGCCGTGGCCATCGTGCTCTTCCTCGTCACCTATGTGGTGCCGCAGGTGGCGCAAGCCTTCACCAGCACGCGCCAGCAGCTGCCGGCGCTCACCGTGTTCATGCTGGCACTGAGCGACTTCGTGCGCGCCTGGGGCTGGCTGCTGCTCGCAGTCCTCCTGGCAGGCCTGGGCGCCTTTCTGCTGGCCCTGCGCACGGCGGCCTTTCGCCTGCGCTTCGATGCCTTCTGGCTCGGCGTGCCGCTGTTCGGCCGCCTGGCACGGGGCTACAACGCGGCACGCTTCGCTGCCACCCTGGGCATGCTGGCCGGTGCCGGCGTGCCCATCCTGAAGGCCTTGCAGTCGGCCGCCGAAACGCTGTCGAACCACGCCATGCGCGCCGACGCATTGGAGGCCCTGGTGCAGGTGCGCGAGGGGGCCTCGCTGGGCAGCGCCATGGCCGGCAAGAAGCGCTTCCCCGGCTTGCTGGCCATGTTCGCCCGCCTGGGCGAACAGACCGGCAAGCTGCCCGAGATGCTCAGCCGCGCCGGCCGGCAGCTGGGCGGCGAGGTGCAGCGCCGCGCCATGGCCCTGGCCACCCTGCTTGAACCCCTGCTCATCGTCGGCATGGGCGTGGTGGTCATGCTCATCGTGCTGGCGGTGCTGCAGCCCATCATCCAGCTGCAGAGCTTCGTGAAATGAAGACCGCATGAAGACCTACCGCATCGAGTTGCAGAAGTTCAAGTCCGCCGCCAACTCCGCGCAGCGGGGCACCGTCAGCCTGCGCTTCGACGCCCTGGTGCTGCCGCAAAAGGCCGCTGGCGACGACGAGCCCGCTCGCGAACCCGCCAGCGTGATGGAAATGAGCGAGGCCGACGCACGCGTGCTGCTGTCGCTGCTGAAGAAGCAACTCGCCGACTTCGATGGGCGCAAGCCCAAGAGCCGCTTCTGAGGTGCCCGCCATGAGTCTGCCCGCCTACCAACCCGGCAGCGACTTGCTGCCCCTGAGCGACGACGAACTCGGCCAGCTCGACGAACTGCTCGACGTGCTGCCCGAGGCGATGAATGTGGAGGCCCTTGACGGCTTCCTGAGCGCCCTGCTGCTGGCGCCCAAGCCCCTGGCGTCGCTGGCCGGCGAGGACTGGCTGCCAGTCGTCTGGGGGGGCGAAGATCCGTTCGCCTCGGGCAAGCAGCGCAAGAAGGTGCAGCTGCTGGTGCTGCGCCACGCCCGCGCGCTGGACGCGCAGCTGCGCAGCCCGGCCTGGCAACCGCTGTTCAGCGTGGTCGAGCAGGGCGGCGAGGAGTTCATCGACGCCGAAGACTGGTGCATCGGCTTCATGCTCGGGGTGGATCTGGACGGCGACGGCTGGGCACCACGTTTCGACGACGCGCCAACCGGCGCCATGCTGGCCCCCGTCGCCCTGTTGGGCGGCGACGAGTCGCAGCAAGACCCCGAGGCCCTCGCCGACCTGGACGACCCCGCCGTGCGCGACTCGCTGGCCCGCGAGGTGCACGCGGGCATCGAACAGCTTCGTGCATTTGTGGCGCCCACGCCGCGCTGAGCGAAAGCCCCCACTTGGCAGGGGCCGCTCAGCCCCGGTAGAACGCAGGCGTCACCGCAGGAGCCTGTCATGAGCCGTACCGCCCTCGCCTGTGTCGCCCCGCCCTCGCGCATCCCGCTGGCGCAGTTGCGCTGCGTCTACGACTGCTCCGAGGTGCAGGCCAAGCTGGACAAGCTCAACGCGCAGGAGCACGCCGCGCTGCTGAAGACCTACGAGCGCATGCTGGCCAAAGGCGCCCAGCGCTTCCAGGTCAAGCCCAGCGGCCTGCCGGCCATGGACACGCTCTACGACGAGCTGCCGAACTTCCGCGAAGTGCTGGACGACGTACGCCGCCAGGTCGCGCTCTGTGCAGACAGCGGCGATGCGCTGGAGATCACGCCCCTGCTGCTGCTCGGCCCCCCGGGCGTCGGCAAGACCCACTTCGCAAGGCAACTCGCCGAGCTGCTCGGCACGGGGCACGGCTTCGTCAGCATGGGCCAGCTCACCGCGGGCTGGCTGCTGGGCGGTGCCAGCAGCCAGTGGAAGGGCGCGAAACCGGGCAAGGTCTTCGAGACCCTGGTCGATGGCGAGTACGCCAATCCGGTGATGGTGATCGACGAGATCGACAAGGCCGCCGGCGAGGCCAGCTACGACCCGCTCGGCGCGCTCTACAGCCTGCTCGAACACGACACCGCCGGTCGCTTCATGGACGAGTTCGCCGAGGTGCCGCTGGACGCCAGCCAAGTCATCTGGGTGGCCACTGCCAACGATGCGCGTGCCATCCCCGAGCCCATCCTGAACCGTTGCAACGTCTACGAGATCGACGCTCCCGACGCCGCGGCCGCACGCGGCATCGCCCGCCGGCTCTACCAGCGCCTGCGCGCCGGCCACGACTGGGGCCGCG
>JAFLDE010000162.1 GCA_017302655.1 Burkholderiales bacterium | reverse complement strand
GGCAGGAGGAAGTTGAGTTCATGACAGGTCTTGGGGTTCAGGCGGGGCGCATTGTGGGCAGGGCCGCGCGGGCGCCGGCCGCCGCAGCGGCGAACGGCCGGCTCGGGCGGCGAATGGCGGGTGCGCCTGCATGAATGGGTCCGCGCGGTGCACGAGAGGCCGGCTTTGCGTATCGTTCGCACTCCTACTGGAGACCCATTCATGAAGCTCTACTACTCGCCCGCCGCCTGTTCGCTCTCACCGCACATCGTGTTGCGCGAGGCCGGCCTGCCCTTCGAGCTGGTCAAGGTCAGCACCAAGACCCACCAGTTGGCCGATGGCACCGACTTCTTCGCCATCAACCCGAAGGGCTATGTGCCGGCCTTGCAGTGGGACGACGGCGAGGTGCTGACCGAAGGCCCGGCCATCGTGCAGTGGCTGGCTGACCAGGCGCCCGACAAGGGCCTGGCCCCGCCCGCCGGCACCCGCGAGCGCGCCCGCTTGCAGGAGTGGCTGAACTTCATCACCAGCGAGCTGCACAAGCAGTTCACCCCGCTGTTCAGCCCCGCCTGGGACGACAAGGCCAAGGCCGCCGCACGCACCGTGCTGGACAAGCGCCTGGCCTGGGTGAACGAGCAGCTCCAAGGCCGCGACTACCTGCTGGGCAGCCAGTTCAGCGTGGCCGACGCCTACCTGTTCACCGTGGCCAGTTGGGGCCAATACGTGCAGATCGACGTCAGCCAGTGGCCCACCCTGGCCGCCTACCTGCAACGCGTGGCTGCGCGCCCGGCGGTGCAGGCGGCGCTGGAGGCTGAAGGCCTGAAGAAGTGAGGAGCGCGCCGCAGCTGGAGCTGGCGGATGCGCGGCGCGTGGCCGCCGCCGCCCGCAGCAAGGCCGAGGCCGAGGCTTGGACCGTCGTCATCGCCATCGTGGATGAAGGCGGGCACCTGATGTTCCTGGAGCGCCTGGATGGCACGCAAAAGGGCAGCAGCGTGGTGGCGCAGGAGAAGGCGCGCACTGCGCTGCTCTTCAAGCGTCCGACCCAGGCGCTGGAAGCTGCCATCGCCGCCGGCAAGCTGCAGATGCTCGACCTGCCCGGCGCCACGCCCATCGAAGGCGGCCTGCCGCTGCTGGTGGAAGGCCATGTCGTCGGCGCCATCGGCGTCAGCGGCGTGTTGTCCGGCCAGGATGGACAGGTGGCCGCCGCAGGCGCCGCCGTACTTTGAAAGGAAGCCCCATGCAAAGCCAAGCACCGACCATCGAGCAGTACCTGTCCGAACTACCGCCCGAGCGCCAGGCGCCCATGCGCGAGCTCCACGCGCTGCTGGTGAAGAAGCTGCCCAAGGGCTTCGAGGCCTGCATGAACTACGGAATGATCGGCTACGTGGTGCCGCACCGCCTGTATCCAGCCGGCTACCACTGCGACCCCAAGCTGCCCCTGCCTTTCATGGCGCTGGCCTCGCAGAAGCAGTCGATCAATCTTTACCACATGGGCCTTTACGCCGACCCCGCCATCCTTGCCTGGTTCCAGACCGAGCACGCAAAGGCGAGCAGCAAGAAGCTGGACATGGGCAAAAGCTGCATCCGCTACAAGAAGCCCGAGGACATGCCGCTGAAACTGCTGGGCGAGCTGGCCGGCAAGATGAGCGTGAAGGACTGGGTGGCACGCTACGAGGCGGGGCTCAAGCGCTGAGGCGTCTCACTTCAAGGCAAAGCGCACATTGGCCGGCGCCTTGCCCGCCAGCGTGATCGTGGCCACCACCTTGGTGCCGGGGCCGAGCTTGAAGGGGCCGGCGGCTTCCAGGCGGTTGTCGCCGGCGGGTTTGAGCACGGCTTCCTGCTTGTCCTTGCCGCTCAGCAGGGTCAGCTTTCCGCTGGCGCCCTGGGTGCTGACCTTCTTGCCCATGTTGCGCACATAGAGGTCGATGCGCTCGGGCTTGGCCACCAGTTCCCAGTCCATGTGGTTGTGTTCGACGACCACGCCGCCATGCGCGGGCGCGTGGTCCTTGGCGTGGTCGTGAACATGCCCGTCGTGCGCACGGGCCAGGGGGCTGATCGTCAGCGAAAGCGCGACGGCGAGCAGGGTCAGAGTCAGCGAATGCTTCATGGAGTTCTCCAGGTGAGTGGGGCTTAGAAAGACGTGGCGCCAGGCTGTCCGGCTTGCGCCGCCAGGCGCTCGATGGGGGCGCGCCCGTAGCGCCAGACCATCGCCGGGGTGAGGAAGCTGTCGAGCAAGGTGGCGCTGATGAGGCCACTGAAGATCACCACCGCCACCGGGTGCAGCACCTCGGTGCCGGGCTGGCCGGCCTCGAAGAGCAGCGGCGCCAGCGCCAGCGCGGCCACCAGGGCGGTCATCAGCACCGGGGTCAGGCGCTCCAGGGAGCCGCGCGCCAGCATGGCGGTGTCGAAGCGCTCGCCCTCGAAGGCGCAGAGGTTGATGTAGTGGCTGAGCTTGAGGATGCCGTTGCGGATGGAGATGCCGGCCAGGGTGATGAAACCGATGAGCGCCGCCACCGACAGGGGCTGACCGCTGAGCTTCAGGCCGATCACCGCACCCACCAGCGCGAGCGGGATGTTGGCCATGATCATCAAGGTCAGCCGGCTGCTGCGGTAGCGGCTGTAGAGCAGCATGAAGACGAGCAGCGCCGACACGAGGCCGAGCAGGGCGATCAGTCGGCTCGCCTCCTCCTGGGCCTCGAACTGGCCACCGAGGTCGATGAACATGCCTTCGGGCAGCCGGTGCTGGGCGAGCACCGCGCGGATGTCGGCCACCACCTCGGAGAGCGGGCGCTCCGAGGCGTTGGCCTGGATGACGATGCGGCGCTGGCCGTCGTCGCGGCTGATCTGGTTGGGGCCGTCGCCTTCCTCGATCGTCGCCAGCTTGGCGAGCGGCACGCGCCCCGAGGGGGTATCGATCAGCAGTTGCGGCAGCGCCGCCAACGTGCGTGCGGGGTCGGCCAGGCGCAGCACCAGGTCGAAGCGGCGGTTGCCCTCCACCACCTGCGTGATGCGCTCGCCGTCCACCAGCTGCTGCAGCTCGGCGAGCAGCTGGCCCGGCGCCAGGCCGTGGCTGCGCGCGGCGGCGTGGTCCACGCGAATCTGGATCTGCGGCGCCAGCACCTGCTTCTCCACCTCGAGGTCGGCCACGCCGGGCACGACGGCCAGCTTGGCGCGGATGGCCTCGGCCTGGCTGCGCAGCAGGTCCAGGTCTTCGCCGAAGAGCTTGATGGCGATGGCGCTCCGCACCCCGGTCAGCATGTGGTCGATGCGGTGCCCGATGGGCTGCCCCAAGCCGATGGCCGCGGGCAGGGGCGCGAGCCGCTGGCGGATGTCGGCATGCACCGCCTCCATGGGCCGCTCGCTCGCGCGCAGGCCAACATCCAGCTCCGACACGTGCACGCCCTCGGCGTGCTCGTCCATCTCGGCGCGGCCCGAGCGGCGGCCCACGTAAGCCACCTCGGGCACGGCCTGCAGCAGGGTCTCGGCCTGGCGCGCCACGGCGCTGGATTCCTCCAGCGTGGTACCCGGGTTGAGCCGCAGCCCGATGAGCACCGAGCCCTCGTTGAAGGGCGGCAGGAAGCTGGTGGGGAAGAAGGGCACCAGCGCCGCGGCGCCGGCCACCGCCAGCGCCCCGGCCGTCAGCACGCCCCGGCTGTGCGCGAACACCCAGGCGAGCAGCCGCGCGTAGTGCTGCTTTAGCCAGCGCGCCAGCCAGGGGTCGCCGTGGTCGAGGTTCTTCATGCCCGGCAGCAGGTAGGAGGCCAGCACCGGCGTGATGGTGATGGCCACCAGCATCGAAGCCAGGATGGCGCTGATGTAGGCCACGCCCAGCGGCGTGAACAGCCGCCCCTCGATGCCCGGCAGCAGGAACAGGGGCACGAACACCAAGGCGATGACCAGGGTGGCCACCACGATGCTGCTCCGCACCTCCAGCGAGGCCTTGGCGATGAGCGCCAGTGGCGCCATCGGCTTGGCACTCTGGCGATTCAGCTTCAGCCGGCGCTGCACGTTCTCCACGTCCACCACCGCGTCGTCCACCAGCTCGCCGATGGCGATGGCCAGGCCGCCCAGGGTCATGGTGTTGATCGACAGGCCCAGGTAGCGGAACACCAGCACCGTGACGAGCAGCGAGGCGGGAATGGCCACCAGCGAAATGAGCGTGGTGCGCACATTGGCCAGGAACAGATAGAGCACCACGGCCACGATGACCGAGGCCGCCATCAGCTTGCCCTGCAGGTTGTTGATGCTGGCCTCGATGAAGCTCGACTGCCGGAAGGTCACGCGCGGCGCGGCCACGCCGGCCGGCAGAGCGGGCTTGAGGGCGTCGAGCGCGGCCTCGATGCGCTTCGTCAGCACCACGGTGTCGGCCTCGGGCTGCTTCTGCACCGCCAGGATGACGGCGTTCTGGCCGTTGAAGCCGGCGTTGCCGCGGGCCACGGCAGGGGCGAAGCGCACCGAGGCCACCTGGCTGAGCAGGATGCTCTGGCCCTCGCCACGGGCGTCCTTCACCCAGGCCACGGGCAGCTGCTCCAGGTCCTGCAGGCGCGTGGTGTGGCCGAGGTTGCGGATCAGGTACTCGCGCGCATTCAGCGCCAGGAAGCCGCCGCTGGTGTTGCCGGCGTGGCCCTGCAGGGCGGCGCGCACCTGCTCCACCGTGACGCCCAGCTGCGCCATGCGCGCGGTGTCGGGCTGCACCTGGTATTGGCGCACCTCGCCGCCGATCGGAATCACCTGCGCCACCCCGGCGATGCCGAGCAGGCGCGGGCGCAGCACGAAGTCGGCGTATTCGCGCGTGGCCATGGCCGTGGTCTTGGTATCCATGATCGGCAAAGCGATCAGCATCACCTCGCCCATGATGGAGCTGATAGGCCCCATGGCTGCGTGGGTGACGGCGGCGGGCATGGCGTCGCGGGCGCTGCTGAAACGCTCGCTGACCATCTGCCGCGCGCGGTAGATGTCGGTGCCCCAGTCGAAGCTCACATAGACGAAGGCCAGGCCCACCGAGGACACCGAGCGCACCGCCGTGACGCCGGGCAGACCGCTCATCGCCTGCTCCAGCGGCAGGGTGACGAGCTGCTCCACCTCCTCGGGCGCCATGCCGCCGGCCTCCACCTGCAGGTTCACCTGCGGGCGGTCCAGGCTGGGGAAGACGTCGACCGGCGTGCGCGTCAGCACCAAGGCGCCGGCCAGCATCATGGCCATGGCCACCGCCAGCACCAGCAGGCGGTGGTTCAGGCTGCGATGAATCAGGAAATCGAACATGGTCAGCGCACCTGGTTGAGCAGGCTGGCGCCCTGCACGACCACCCGATCCCCGTCCTTCAGGCCCTGGGTGACGGCCACCTGCCGCCCGTCCAGCGCCTGCACCTGCACCAGGCGCGGCTCGAAGCGCTCGGGCGCCTGCTTGACCCACACGATGGCCTGGTTCGACGGGCTCTTGGCCAGCGCCTCGGCCGGCACCGCGTGGCCTTGCACGGTGCTACGGCTTTGCAGCACCACGCGCACGGCCTGGCCCAGGGCCAGGGGCAGCGCGGCGCTCTGGCCGCTGGCCGGGCTGAGCGCAAAGCTCAGCGGCAGGGCCTGCTCGCGCAGACGCGCGGCCGCACCCAGGAAGCGCAGCGGTGCGCTGCTCGGGCCGCTGCCGCCTTCCGCCTTCAGGAAGGCGGCACCGATGTCGGCCGCCTGCTGCGGGTCGTGCGCCAAGGCCTCGATGCGCAGGCGCTGCGGGTCGATCACTTCAAACAGGCGCTCGCGGGCCTCCACGAGCTGGCCGGCCACGACCTGTGCCGAGGCGACGATGCCCGCCACCGGTGCACGCAGGGCCTCGCGCCCCGCCAGGCC
>JAFLDE010000161.1 GCA_017302655.1 Burkholderiales bacterium | reverse complement strand
AGGGCACGCCGGCCTGCGGCAGTTCGTCGGCGAAGCGGGAGGTGAGCGTGGGCAGGGGCATGGGGCGGGAGTGTGCGGCCTAGGTGGATCGCCGGTGTGGCCCCAGCCTATGACTGGGGGGCGCGGCCCCAGGGCTTGGGGCATCTGGCCCCAACGGCCGGCGGCTCGCGAGGCGCCGGCCCCTGCATAAGGGTGCGCGGCGGAACGCGTGGCATGGCGCTTGCTCAAGAAGGTAGTCCCCCACCCTCAGTCCAAGATCATGTTGCGCCCCTCGCCCCTCCGCCCCAACCTTCTCGCCCCAGCGCTTGGCCGCTGGCTGGGCCTCGCCGGTGCCGCCTTGTTGACGGCCGGCGCCGCCACCTCCCAGGCCGCACCGGTCACGCTGCTGCCCGTCAACCAGACGAGCATCAGCGACACCAGCCCCGATGGCGCCGCACCGGTGCTGCGCGTGGACAGCTCGCCCGTCGTGCCGGCCTTCAACGCGGACAGCGGCGTGCTCTTGGGTGTGCGATCGCTCCTGCGCATCGACCCCGATCAGGCCCTGATGGCGTACCGCAACGAGAGTGGCGGCGACTGGGACAGCGTGGCCACGCTGCGCGTGCAACTGCTGCTGGGCAATGCGCAGCTTGCCAACAGCGGCGCCAGCGGGCTTCAGCAGGTGGTGGCCAATCGCGACGCCCCGGTGCAGATCGGCACCGAGTGGGCGACCATGGCCTTCGAGCGCGACGCGGCGGCGGCGCTGAATGCGTTTGTCGGCAACGGCGCGCTGCCCCTGACGCTGCGCACCGACCTGTCGGCGCGCATCGCGGAAGGCGGCGGCGGCTCGGTGGCGATTGCCTCCACGTTGCAGGCGCTGCCTGAGGGTGGTTGGGGGCCTGACATCGACGGCCTGACCGCGCAGTTCGACTGGACCTACCTCAGCACCGGGCACGCGCGCATGTCCTTCGCCGCCGCGGTGCTTCAGGACACCTACCAGCTGCGCTTCGAGGGTGCAGGGAGCCAATCGGTGACGCTGCACGCGTTGGCCGAGCAAGCTCGCACAGGCGCCGACTTGTTGCGGGTGGACTGCGCAGGCGACTGCGCGGCCTTCGAGCTGAGCTTGAATGCCTTCACCGCGCTGGTTGCCGGCGCGAGCACATCGGCGACCGTGCAGGCTCTGGATGGCGCGCCGGCCTCAGCCCAGTTCACGCTGTGGCTTGGGGACACCGCCGGTGTGGGCGCGCAAGCCAGCCACCAGGCCCATCGCCTGGATCTGTGGGTCAGCACCGTTCCCGAGCCCGGCCCGGCCACGCTCTTCGCCTTGGGACTGGCCGCACTGTGCATGGGGCGCCGCGCCCGACGCGACTGACGCGGAAGCCCGCACGCAGCAAGCGGCGAGCAACCGGCGCCATGGGTCGGGGCGCCCAGGAGCCCGCTAAGCTCCCGCCCCGACATGAGCGACCTCTACAAAGATTGGGTGCAGCGCTTCGCCGCGCTGCTCCACGAACCCCTGCCGGTGCCTCCGACCGGAGACGTGCCGGCGCTGGCCGAACCCCCTGCCGATGCACCGCGGTGCCTGCTGCTCTCTCCACACCCCGACGATGAATGCCTGACCGGCGCCCTGCCCTTGCGTTTGCGGCGCGAGGCCGGTTGGCAGGTGGTGAATGTGGCTGTGACGCTGGGCAGTGCCCCAGCCCGTCAGGCGGCTCGGGCCGAGGAGTTGCGAGCTGCCTGTGCCCGCCTGGGATTTGCGCTGGACCTGCCCGACGAACCACCGCCCGAGGCAATCGCCCGTGCTCTGACCGTTCATCGGCCGCAGCTGGTGCTGATGCCCCACGCCCGCGACGCACAGCCTACGCACCAGCGCGTGCACGCCTGGGGCTGCGCCGCCATCGAGGCCATCGGACGCCCCGTTGATGTCGCATTCACCGAGTTCTGGTCCACGCTGGAGAGGCCCAATCTGCTCGTGCTGAGCGATCCCGCCACCACGGCCGACCTCGTGGCGGCCCTGGCCTGCCATGAGGGCGAGGTGGCGCGCAACCCCTACCACCTGCGCCTGCCCGCCGGCATGGCCGACACCGTGCGCCGCGCCGGCGAGCTGGTGATGGGACCGGGCATGGCGCCACCGCGCGGCGACTTCGCCACCGCCTACGAGCGCCGACGCTTTGACGGGCGGCAATGGCTGGACGCTGAGGCCCCACGCATCTGGCAGCTGGGCGAGTCCTGGTAAGGCTCGCTGGCCGGGCGGTGGAGGTCGGCGCTGCGGTTCTCTCCACCCCCGCCGGTCAATCCAGGGCTCAGAGCGCCTTGCTGAAGAACACCACGCGCTCGGCCTCGGCAAAGCCGAGCCGTTCGTGCACCGCCTGGCTGAGCAGGTTGTCGAGCGGCGTGTCCGAGGCCAGCTCCGTGCAGCCCTGGGCGCGAGCCCAATCAGCCGCCGCCTGCACCAGGGCCCGTGCCACGCCCTGGCGGCGTGCGGCGGGCACCACGTAGAGGCCCTCCAGAAAGCCGACCGGGGTGCTGTCGGTGCCCGGCACGTAGTCGTGGCGCAGGGCCGCTTCCACCAGGCCGAGCGCCTCGCCGCCCGCGTCGCGGGCGATGAACTGCGCGAAGCGCTGCGGCTCGGCCAACTGGCTGGCCATTTCGGCGAGGTGCTCGGCCAAACGGGCGCCCACTGGCTCGGATGCATCGTCATCGGGCCAGAGTGCCTGGCGCAGCGCCAGCCAGTCAGGGTCGGTGGCGTCGCGCAGCGGCGCGATGTTCAGCAGCCCGCCGGGGGTTCCCACAGCTCCACCTTGTTGCCTTCGGGGTCCATCACCCAGCCGAACTTGCCGAACTCCGACTCCTCGACGGCGTCCATCACCGTGCAGCCCTCGGCGCGCAGCGCGGCCAGCAGCGCGTGCAGGTCGGCCACGCGGAAGTTCACCATGAAGGCGGAGCTGCTGGGCGCGAAGTAGCCGGTGTCGGCAGCGAAGGGGCTCCAGGTGGTGCTGCCGCTGGCGCGGTCGTCGGCCCAGCGGAACACCACGCCGCCCCAGTCTTCCACCTTCAAACCGAGGTGCTGGGCGTACCAGGCGCCCAGGGCCTTGGGGTCTCGCGCTTTGAAGAAGATGCCGCCGACGCCGGTGACTCGCTGCATGAAAGCCTCCTGGATGAGGCAGCGATTCTGCTCACTCCTCCCAGCGGAAGCGCCAGAGCGCCAGCAGCGCGAAGGCGAGCGCAAAGCCCAGCAGCACGCCCACGGCGGGCAGCGCAGCGTCCAAGCCCAGGCCGCGCCAGGTCATGGCATCGAGCCCGTCCACCGCCCAGCGGGTGGGAATGAACAGGGTCACCGTCTGCAGCCACTCGGGAAAGATGAAGGACGGCACCCAGGCGCCGCCCAGCATCACCATCAGCAGGGTGGCCACGATGGCCAGGCCACGCGTGGCCTCGGGCGTACGGCCCAGCGCGGCAATCATGAGCCCGAAGCTGGCCGTGAGCAGCGCGGTGGACACCAGCAGGAGCAGCAGCCCCGCCCAACTGCCCAGCACGCGCACCCCGAACACCGCCATGCCGATGGCGAGGATGGCGGCGAACTGGCCGAAGGCGATCAACGAGCCGCTGGCCAGCCGGCTGCCCAACAGCACGCCACGCCCCACCGGCGCCACGCGCAGGCGCTTCCAGAGGTCCATGCGGCGCATCAGCAGCAAGGCCACGCCCCATTCCACGCCCAGCATCAGCACGAACTGCACGCCCATGCCGGCAAAGGAATGCGCGTAGCCGTTGTAGCCCTGTGGACCGTTGGCGGCGGCGGCCTGCACGAGCCGGGTTTCGAAGGGCGTGCTGAGCCCGCCGGCCAGCGGATTCGATGCGGGGTTCGATGCGGAGGACGAGGCGGCGGCGCTGCGCGCCTGCACGGCGGCGATGCTGTCGAACATCCGCTCCAGCTCGGCGCGTTCGACCGCAGGCATGGAGGCGGCCTGCGCCAGCTGCGAGCGCGCGTCGGCCAGCGCGGCGCCGTCGGGCGCGAAGGCCTGACGGCTCACCGCCTGCATGACCTGCTGGGTGAGCAGGCCGCGCACCAGCGGCAGGGCGAAGGACTGCGAGGGGTCGTGCGTGAGCGTCAGCTCCGGCTTGGCGCCCCCACCGAACAGCGCGCGTTGCGCCTGCACGCCAAAGCCGGCGGGGAATTGCACGGCCACGCGCAGCTTGCCCTCGCGCACCTGGGCCTCGGCCGCTGCGGCGTCGAGCAGCAGCACGTTCAAGGATTCATCGGCCTGCAGACCTGCCACGATTTGGCGCGTGAGCGGCGCGTCGCCGTCCAGGTTGACCACGGCGATGGGCACGCGCGCCGGCTTGGCGGCCTGGCCGCTGCCTCCGAACAGGTAGCCGAAGAAGGCGGCGATGAGCACGGGTGCGAGCAGGTTCAGCAGCAGCGCGCGGCGGTCCTGCGCGAAGAGCAGCAGGTCTTTTTGGACGAGGGCCAGGAAGGCAGTCATGGGCGGGAAGTCCGAACGGGGTCTCAATCGCGCAGCGCGCGGCCGGTGAGGTGCAGGAACACGTCTTCGAGCGTGGCGCGGCCGGAGTCGATCTGCTCGACCCTCACGCCCTGCGCAGCCAGTGCCTGCAGCACCCGCTGCGCGGCGCCGGCCAGTTCGTCCACGCCCAGCTCGAGGCGGCCGGGTCGCGCCAGCGCCACCGAACGCACGCCGGGCAAGCCGCGCAGGGCGTCCAGGTCCGGTGCACCGGCCACGTCCAGCCGCAGGCGCTGCGCGGCGGGCAGGTGCTGCAACAGCCCGGCCAGCGTGCCGTCCGCCACCACGCGGCCGTGGTCCACGATGACGATGCGGTCGGCCAGGCGCTCGGCCTCTTCCATGTAGTGGGTGGTGTAGATGAGCGCCATGCCGTCGCGCTTGAGCGCTTCGAGGGTGTCGAAGATGGCATTGCGGCTGTGCGGGTCGACGCCGGCGGTGGGCTCGTCCAGCAGCAGCAGCTCGGGCGCGTGCACCAACGCACAGGCGATGTTCAGCCGCCGCTTCATGCCGCCGCTGAAGGTGGCGGCGCGGTCCTGGGCGCGTTCGGCCAGGCCCACCTGGGCGAGCACACGCGGCACGCGCTCGTGCAGCTGAGCGCGCGTGAGGCCGTAGAGCGCGCCGAACAGCGCCACGTTGCGCGCGGCGCTGAGCTCCTCGAACAGCGCGATCTCCTGCGGCACGAGGCCGATGCGCTGCGCGCTCACGCCCCCGCCGGCCATCGCCAGCTGCCCGGCGTCGGGCTTGAGCAGCCCGCAGAGCATGGACAAGGTGGTGGACTTGCCGGCGCCGTTGGGCCCGAGCAGCGCGAGCAGTTCGCCGGCGCGCAGTTGCAGGGACACCGAGTCGACGGCCTGTCGCTCGCCGTAGGCCTTGCGCAGGTCCTGCGCGCTCAGCAGCGGCTCGGGGGCTTGGGGAGGGTGGGAGATCTCAGGCATGGCGCCATGCTCGCACCACCAGGCCGGCAGCGGGCAGCGCCAGCCGACACATGGCCGATCGGCGCGACCAACGGCATGGGAGCGGCGCCAGCGGTGAACGCGCGCATACTGCGACGGCGCGAGGGGCGCATCCGATCCGCGGACAGGGCTGAAAGCCCACCCTGACCCTCCTCGACCACCGCGACTTCCTTCGACCCCCAGAGCGGATCCGGGTCCTTCACCAGGAGATCGCCCATGTCCCATTCCCTCCCCGAGCGCCCCGACCTGCGCATGCTCAAGCGCCAGGCGCGCGAGCTCAAGAATGCCGGCGGCGCCACGCAACTGGCCGAGGCGCTGCACCAGATCGCGAGGCGCCACGGCTTCGACAGCTGGCCCCGGCTCAAGCAGCAGGTCGAAGCCCAGAACGACGCCGGTCGCCTGCGCCAGGCCATCGCCCGCGACGATCTGCCCGCCGTCGCCCAACTGCTGCGCCGCCACCCCGAGCTGCTGCACGCCCCGATCGGCTACGGCGGCCTGGGCGCGCTGACCTGGGCGGCCGAATGTCGCGGCG
>JAFLDE010000160.1 GCA_017302655.1 Burkholderiales bacterium | reverse complement strand
CAACTTCATCGAGATGTTCTACAACCCGACACGGCGACACTCGAACAACGACGGGCTATCCCCAGCGGCGTTCGAGCAGCGCCATTCCCAGGGGCTCAAGGGTGTCTAGGAAACCCGGGGCGATTCAGATTGCGGAAGTTCGCGCCATTGCCGATGGCCAGACCACTGCGCTAGAACTTGAGAAGGGAAATGCAACTCACTGGCTACTCAGAAGGCGAATCTGCGCCTTGTGGGGTGAGGCGTGGTTCAGTGAGGGTGAGGACAGTCAAACTACACGCCAGACGTTAGAGAAGCTCGAGCAGATGAAGTCCCACGTCGAGCGTCTGCGGCGGACGGGCGTTTACAGGCATGTTCCTCGCTCAGCCAAGGTTCCGCTACGGCTTCGTCCAACCAACATCCTTCAGTTCGACAAGAGATATCGGGATCTGCGGTCACTTTGGGACGCCTTCGCCTCCGCAAGCGCCGACGACCAGGCTACCGAGGCGGAGAAGTATCAAAGGATCGCTTCTAAGCAGTCCGCCTACCAGCGCTATGTGCTGCTGCTGTTGAGCCATGCCTTAAACGATATGCGAGCTGAGAGGATCGTAAGCAGCAAGCTCGGCTTTCGCGTGGGACCTTGGGATCTCGAGATTGATGCTGAGCACCTTGGCGAGGTCCACATCAGGATTCATGCACTCGGAGAGTTGCTTCGAACTCGAACGATCGTGCTGCTCCTTGCCAAGGAAGCCGAGCCGATAGAAGAGTCGCCTCTGCGCTCAACCTTCTATGCAGAAGATCTGACGGCTACCGGCGAGACTGGAGTTCAGGACCAAGATCAGCGAGTTCTGAACCCTTTTCGGTTTTTCGGTGTTGAGCGCATCCGACAGATCTTGGAGCGGGACCTCAGTGAGTTGTTTTTGGATCGGTATCCCCCCGCAGTTGATCGTGTCTCGCCAAGAATTTGCGACACGCTGAGCAGGGCTGAGGCTGAAGTGTTCAAACTTGAAGGCAACAGACTGGTCGTCTTGCCGAGTTCCAAGGTGCCAGTGGAATCCTTGTTCAGGTTGATCTCAGAATCATCCGGCAGTCAACAGGAGACCGCAGCGAGCTTGCGTCACGCCATTGGTCTCGGTCAGTGGCTGTTGCGTTGTCGCGCTTGTGGGGTTAACGCAAGCGGGCTTGACATGTCAGCTGACACTCGCGCACTCCGTCTGGTCTGCCAGTCTTGCCGACTTGAAACCACTCTGAAGTCATCGCCAACTCGAAGCATGACGACACGCTTCCTTGACTGGAACTCCGGATTCGAACTTTGCGGCGGTGTAGAAGTGCAAGTGCCCTATTGACGTGATCTGGGACAGGGTCAAGCCCTTTCGGGTCATTCGGCTCGCCTGTAGTCACTGACAAATAAAGTCGAAAACTGAACCGCGCCCCGCTTCAGCCACCAAGGCGCGCCCGGAGCATTGCTCTCATTGCAGCAGGGGCCAAACACAACGGCCCGCCAGGGTCGCCGGCGGGCCGTTGAGGGTCGAGCTCAGTTTTCGACTCTATTTACGAGTTTTCGACTTTATTTGTCAGGAACAGCGCGTCTCTTAGCTGCTCACGGTCACTCCACCGTGACCGACTTGGCCAGATTGCGCGGCTTGTCGACGTCGGTGCCCCGGGCGCAGGCGGTGTGGTAGGCCAGCAGCTGCAGCGGCACCACGTGCAGGATGGGCGAGAGCACGCCGTAGTGCTCGGGCATGCGGATGACATGCAGGCCCTCGCCGGACTCGATGTGCGAGTCACCATCGGCGAACACGAAGAGCTCGCCACCGCGGGCGCGCACTTCCTGCAGATTGCTCTTGAGCTTTTCCAGCAGTGCATCGTTCGGCGCCACGGTGACCACCGGCATCTCCGCCGTCACCAGGGCCAGGGGGCCGTGCTTGAGCTCGCCAGCGGGGTAGGCCTCGGCGTGGATGTAGCTGATTTCCTTGAGCTTGAGCGCGCCTTCCAGGGCGATCGGGTAATGCAGGCCACGGCCCAGGAAGAGCGCGTTCTCCTTGCGCGCGAAGGCCTCGCTCCAGGCCACCACCTGCGGCTCCAGCGCCAGCACCGCCTGCACGGCCACCGGCAGGTGGCGCAGCTCCTTCAGGTACTGGGCCTCGAGTGTCGGGGTCAGGTGACCGCGCTGCTTGGCCAGCACCAGGGTGAGCAGGAACAGGCCCACCAGCTGGGTGGTGAAGGCCTTGGTGCTGGCCACGCCAATCTCGGCGCCGGCGCGGGTGATGTAGGCCAGCTCGCACTCGCGCACCATGGCTGAGGTGCCGACGTTGCAGATGGTCAGCGAGTGCGGCATGCCCAAAGAACGCGCATGCTTCAGCGCGGCCAGGGTGTCGGCGGTCTCGCCGCTCTGGCTGATGGTGACGACCAGGGTGCGCGGGTCGGGCACCGAGTCGCGGTAGCGGTACTCGCTGGCAATTTCCACGCTGGTGGGAATCTTGGCCAGGCTCTCCAGCCAGTACTTGGCGGTGCTGCCGCTGTAGTAACTGGTGCCGCAGGCCAGGATGAGGATGCGGTCGATGCCCTGGAACACCTTCGCGGCCTGGGTGCCGAAGAGCTCGGGGCGCAGGTCGCTCACGTCGTCCACGGTGTCCAGGGTGTCGGCGATCGCCTTGGGCTGCTCGAAGATCTCCTTCTGCATGTAATGGCGATAGGGGCCGAGTTCGGCGGCACCGCTGTGCGCGTGCACGGTCTTGACCTCGCGCGCCACCTGTTCGAAGCGGCCCTGTGCCGAGTTCGCGCCACGACGCGTGACCCACCAGCGACCCAGCTGCAGGTCGACGACGTCGCCCTCCTCCAGGTAGCAGATCTGGTCGGTCACGCCGGCCAGGGCCATCGCGTCGCTGGCCAGGAAGGTTTCGCTGCCGCCTTCGCCCACGCCCAGCACCAGGGGTGAGCCCTCGCGGGCGCCGACCACGCGCTGCGGCTCGTCGCGGTGGAACACGGCAATGGCGTACGCGCCCTTCAGATGGCCGACGGCCTGCTGCACGGCCTCCAACAGGTCGCCGTTGTAGAGCGAGTCGACGAGGTGGCAGATGACCTCGGTATCCGTCTGACTGCTGAAGGCATAGCCCTTGGCTTGCAGCGCGGCACGGAGCTCGTCGTGGTTCTCGATGATGCCGTTGTGCACCAGGGCCACGCGGCCGGCGCTCTGCTCCTGGGCGTTCGGCCCATGGCTGAAATGCGGATGCGCGTTGCGCACCGCCGGCGCGCCATGCGTGGCCCAGCGCGTGTGGGCGATGCCGGTGCCGGCGGCAATGCCGTCCTCGGCCGCCAGCGCCTGCAATTCCGAGACGCGGCTGGTGGAACGCGCGCGGCGCAGGCTGCCCGCCTGGTGCACGGCCACACCGCAGCTGTCGTAGCCGCGGTACTCCAGGCGCTTCAGGCCCTCGATGAGGATGGGGGTGATGTCACGACCGCTGACTGCTCCGACGATGCCGCACATGCGCTGTCTCCTTGAGTGAGGGCGCGGATGCTAGGGAGTTCAACGTGAAATTGGCTTGCAAAATTCACGGGAAATTGACCTGATTGCTCTCGTCGTCCAGCAAGAGAAATAATCGGTCGAAATTAATTCACTCATGAAACAACGTGCCAAGTTCAACCCCCCTCGATCCGGTAGATCTTCGCCTGCTGGCCTTGCTGCAGGCCGACTGTTCGCTGACCAACCAGGAACTGGCCGAACGCGCCGCGGTGTCGCCGGCGACCGCGCTGCGCCGCGTCAAGGCACTCACCGAAGCCGGCGTGATCGAGCGCCGGGTGGCGCTCCTGAGCCCCGATCACCTCGGCGCCGGGCTCAGCGCCCTGGTGGAAGTGACGTTGGATCGGCAGGGCGCGGACTGGCTCGACGCCTTCGAAGCCCACGCCCTGCCCTTCCCAGAAGTGCAGCAGTGCTGGCGCGTCAGCCCGGGGCCGGACTTCATGCTGGTGCTGCAAGTGGCTGACATGGCCGCCTACGCCGAGCTGGCGCAACGCCTTTTCACCAGCCAGGCCAATGTGCGCAACGTGAAGGCCTTCTTCGCCGTCAAGCGGGCGAAGTTCCACCCGCAGATCGCGCTGCCCGCCGTCTCAGCCTAGGCTCAGGCGCGCAGCAAGGCCAGGCCCTTCAGGTACTCGCCCTCGGGGAAGCAGATCGTCGTCGGGTGGTCGGGGCTGGCCTCAAGGCGCTTGACGATGTAGGCGTCCACCCCGGCATCCATGCCGGCTCCGGCCACGATCTTCTGGAACAGTTCGGCGCCGATGCCGCCACTGCAGGAGTAGGTGGTGAGCAGGCCACCCGGCGCCAGCAGCTTCAGGCCCAGGCGGTTGATGTCCTTGTAGGCGCGGCTGGCGCGGTCGGCATGCGCGGCCGAGGGCGCGAACTTCGGCGGGTCGAGCACGATGGCATCGAACTGCTTGCCGTCCTTCAGCAGCTGGCGCAGCGTGGCGTTCACGTCGGCGTCCAGCGCGGTGTGGTGCGCAGGGTCGAAGCCGTTGAGCAGCACATGCTCGCTGGCCCGCGCCAGGGCCGGACCGGAGCTGTCCACGCTGATGACCTCGGTGGCGCCGCCGGCCAGCGCGGCCACGCTG
Organism: Burkholderiales bacterium; assembly: GCA_017302655.1. Lineage (GTDB taxonomy): Bacteria > Pseudomonadota > Gammaproteobacteria > Burkholderiales > Burkholderiaceae_C > Inhella. Next base: position 1,524 of record JAFLDE010000160.1, on the reverse strand, counting down.
AATCCGCCCGTGTAGCTGTAGCAGTTCAGCACGCGCTGGGCGCCCAACTGGCGCACCCAGCGAGCGAAGTCGGCACGGTTGTCGCGTTGGTCCAGGTAGTAGCCGGTCTTGTGGCCTTCGGCCACGTCGAGCTTCAGGCGCCAGCTGCTCTCCGTCAGCTCCACCGTGGTGGGGCCGTCGCCGCGCAGCCAGCCGGTGGCCGGGCCCAGGCCTTCGAGCTGGCGCACGCCGGAGTCGCTGCGCTCGTACAGGCGCGTGAGTCCCGTGGCGGCGAGCAGCGCGTCGGCGATCACCGCCTTCCACTTATCGGTACCGGCGCTGAGGAACTGCGCGACCAAGGTGTCCGCATAGCGGTCAACGATCAGGCCCGGCAGCCCATCGGCCTCGCCGTGCACCAGGCGCACGCCATTGCTCTGGATGGCGAGGCGCTCGCGCAGGCGAATCGCAGCGGCGATGCGGCGCGCAAAAAACTCGGCATCGATGCGTTCGGCTTCGTCGAAGCTCCAGGCACGCACGCGGATGCTGCTGCTCGGGCTGAAGGCCGCCCAGGCGAGGAACTCGCCGCTGGCGGATTCCACGCGCACGGTCTCGCCGGCATCGGCGCCGCCCTTGGCCACGGAACCCTGGAACACCCAGGGATGGCGGCGCAGGAGCGAGCGCTCCTTGCCCTCACGTAGCTTGATCGTCTTCATCGTTTCTTCGCGCGGGGATGCGCGCTGTCGTAAACCTTGGCCAGATGCTGCCAGTCAAGGCGGGTGTAAACCTGCGTGGTGCTGATGTTGGCGTGCCCCAGCAACTCCTGCACGCCGCGCAGGTCGCCACTGCTTTGCAACAGGTGGCTGGCGTAGCTGTGGCGCAGCATGTGCGGGTGCACATGGGTGGACAATCCTGCCTCGCGTGCCCGCTCGGCCAGCAGGGCACGCACTTGGCGGTCGCCCAGGCGGCCGCCACGAGCGCCGACGAAAAGCGCCGGCTCGCCTGGGCGGGCCAGCTCAGCACGCCGCGCCATCCAGTCGCGCAGGGCCTGCAGCGCCTGCGCGCCCAGCGGCACGCTGCGCTTCTTGCCGCCCTTGCCCAGCACCAGCAGCTCCTGGCTGCGCCAGGGCAGCTGCCTGCGTCTTCTTTGCAAGTAGTTGCTTATTGCCTCGCATGCGCTCCTGCCAGTGGCGGCAATGCCACGTGCATTTCACTGGCAGCTCACTAACGCGTCATGGTTTCATTTCAGATTAGTGGGGCGTGGGCAACACGCAATGCGGCAGAAGTTTTCTCTCATTTGTCGCTTTGGCTCTGCCCGATCTTTCTGCTGGGCCCTCGGTTGCTCGTGCTTGCAAATCTTCGGCTGCAACAAATGATTCTTGCAGGACCATGCCTGACCTGCAACAGCAACAAGCAAGCAAGCCACATGCACAGGTTTGCTGCCCGTGCACCAGCATACATGGCAAGGTCGCTGTACAGGGCAAGCAGCCGCCCGCCCCTCTCAGGTGTCTGGCCAGGTTTAAAGCGAGCCATCACCCCTTGCCATTT